>NZ_JBJGZL010000005.1:0-272814 GCF_054050495.1 Blastococcus sp. SYSU D00922 | reverse complement strand
CATGTGTTAAGCACGCCGCCAGCGTTCGTCCTGAGCCAGGATCAAACTCTCCGTAGATGAATTCGATACCGGCTGAGAACCGCGAGCTGACACTCGCGATATCAATCAACCAAAGGAATCCCAGCCCCGACCAACAAGTGGCCCGGGCACGGGGTACTACTTGGCACTGACTTTCGGCACGCTGTTGAGTTCTCAAAGAGCGGACGCGCAACAAGTCCACCCTCTCGGGTATCCCTGCTGGCTTGGATGTCCAACACTACGCCGGTTTCCAGCGGCCCCGCTCCGGGGGGCTGGTCCGGCGGACCTCCCGGTCCGCGCGGCGCATGGAGAACCATACACGACCTCTGGGGGCCGTGCACGGGGGGTGTCGAGCGGGGGTCCCGAGCCCCCGCTCAGAGGCCCAGGAAGCTCTCGATCCCCACGGTCAGACCCGGCCGGCGGCCGATCTCCCGGACCGCCAGGAGCACCCCCGGCATGAAGGACGCCCGGTCGAACGAGTCGTGCCGCAGGGTCAGGGTCTCGCCCGCCGCGCCCATGAGGACCTCCTGGTGCGCGACGAGCCCGGTGAGCCGGACGGCGTGGACGGCGACGCCCTCCACGTCGGCACCGCGGGCACCGGGCAGCGAGTCCGTGGTGGCGTCCGGCGAGGCGGGCAGGCCGGCTGCACGCCGGGCGGCTGCCACGAGCCGGGCCGTCCGCACGGCGGTGCCGGACGGGGCATCAACCTTGTTGGGGTGGTGCAGCTCCACCACCTCGACCGACGGGAAGAACCGCGCCGCCTCCTGCGCGAACTTCATGAGCAGCACGGCGCCGATGCCGAAGTTGGGGGCGATCACCACGCCGACCTCGGGCTTGGGCTCCAGCCACTCGGCGATCGTGGCGAGCTTGGCCTCGTCGAAGCCCGTCGTCCCGACGACGCAGTGGATGTTGTTGTCGATGCAGAACCGGATGTTGTCCATGACGACGTCCGGGCGGGTGAAGTCGACGACCACCTGCGCGCCGGCGTTCGCGATGTCGAACAGCCAGTCGCCGTCGTCGATCATGGCCACGAGCTCGAGGTCGTCGGCGGCGTTCACCGCCTTGACCACCTCGGTTCCCATGCGGCCCCGGGCGCCCAGCACCCCCACGTTGATGAGCGGCGCCTCGGCGGCGCCCGACGGCGAGGCCTGCTGGTCAGGGGTCGAAGTGCTCGTGGTCACGCCGTCAGGCTTCCCGCCGGACGCCCCGGACGCAAGCCGCCGGGTCAGGGCGTGGGAGACCGGCGCCGGCCGAGCACCGCCCAGAGGGCGAGGCCGAGCAGGATGCCGGCCAGGTCGGCGACCCCGTCGATCAGCGAGGCGCTGCGCGCGAGAGGTGTGAACCCCTGGATCAGCTCGCTGACGACGGCGTAGCCGAGCAGCAGCCATCCCAGCGGGGCAGCCGCGCAGCCGGCCCACCGCCCCGAGATCGCGAGCGCGGCGAACAGCGCGACGTGGACCACCTTGTCGACGCCCGGCGGCGCGCTCGGCACGTCCGACGCCGGCGCGAAGAGGACCGCCAGCGACACGAGGACGACGACGGCGAAGACGCCGCGGGACAGCGCACCGTGGACCTGCAGGGCGTCGCGCATCGGCGGGCTCAGAGCCGGTCGAGGTCGGACTCGCGGTAGGGACCCACCACGGCCAGGCAGGTGTCCTGGCCGAACAGCTCGGCGGCGACCTCGCGCACCTGCGCCTCGTCGACGGCGTCGAGCCGGGCCAGCACCTCGCGCACCGGCAGGTACTCGCCGTAGGAGAGCTCGCTCTTGCCGAGCCGGCTCATCCGCGAGCCGGTGTCCTCGAGACCGAGCACCATGCCGCCCTTGAGCTGGCCGCGGCTGCGGACCACCTCCTCGGCGGTGATGCCCTCGGCCGCCACCCGCTCGAGCTCGGCCCGGATCAGGCGCAGCACCTCGGGCACGCGCTTCTTCGAGCACCCGGCGTACACCGAGAACGCACCGGCGCCCGCGTAGTGGGAGAGCGCCGACCCCACGCTGTAGACCAGCCCGCGCTTCTCCCGGATCTCCTGGAACAGCCGCGAGCTCATGCCGCCGCCCACCGCCGCGTCGAGCACGGCCGCGGCGTACCGGCGGTCGTCCAGGCGCCCCATGGCCGGCGTCCCCAGCAGCAGGTGGGTCTGCTCCGTGCGACGAGCGATGAGGCCGGCGGACCGGGCGGGCTTGTGCACCGCGCCGTCCCCCGTCCGCAGCGGCGCGGGGCGGGTGTCGCCGCCCAGCCTGTCGCCGAACGCCGCGGTGACCAGGTCGAGGACCTGCTGGTGCTCCACCCGGCCGGCCGCCGTCACGACGATGGAGGGCACCGTGTAGCGGCCGCGGTACCAGCCGTCGACGTCGTCCCGGGTGAGCCCCTCGATGGACTCGACGGTGCCGAGCACCGAGCGGCCCAGCGGGGTGTCGCCGAAGAGCGTCTCGGCGAACAGGTCGTGCACGGCGTCGGAGGGCTCGTCGTCACGCATGGCGATCTCCTCGAGCACCACCGTGCGCTCGGACTCCAGGTCCGCGGCCGTGTTGCGCGCCTCGGTCACCAGGTCCGACAGCAGCGTGGCGGCCAGCGGGAGGTCGCTGGCGAGCACGTTGGCGTAGTAGCAGGTGTGCTCCTTGGCGGTGAACGCGTTCATCTCACCGCCGACGGCGTCCATGGCCGTCGCGATCTCGAGCGCGCCGCGGGTCGCCGTCCCCTTGAAGAGCAGGTGCTCGAGGAAGTGCGAGGACCCGGCCACGGCCGGGCTCTCGTCCCGCGAGCCGACACCGACCCAGATGCCGAGCGTGGCCGAGAGGACGCCCGGCATCGTCTCGGTCAGGACGCGCAGGCCACCCGGCAGCTCGGTCCGCTCCACCCGGCCGCCGACCTCGTCGAGGTCGAGCAGCTCGGTCACCCCGACGGGAACCGGGGGGGGGGGGGGGGGGGGCCCCCCCCCCCCCCCCCCCGCCCCCCCCCCCCCCCGCCCCCCCCCCCCCCCGCCCCGGCCCCCCCCCCCCCCCCCCCCCCCCCCGGCCCCGTTCACGTCAGGCGTGCTCACTCACCCGCGGGAGCGGCGGCCTCGGCCGGAACCGCGGCGCCGTCACCCTCGGCAGCGACCGGCACGAGGCTGATCTTGCCGCGGGCGTCGATGTCGGTGATCTCCACCTGCATCTTGTCGCCGACGTTCGCGACGTCCTCGACCTTGCCGATGCGCTTGCCGCCACCGAGCTTGCTGATGTGCACCAGGCCGTCGCGGCCGGGCAGCAGGGAGACGAAGGCACCGAACGGCGTGGTCTTGACGACCGTGCCGAGGAAGCGCTCGCCGACCTTGGGCAGCGTCGGGTTGGCGATGGCGTTGATCCGGTCCACCGCGGCCTGCGCCGAGGGGCCGTCGGACGCGCCGACGTAGATCGTGCCGTCGTCCTCGATGGTGATGTCGGCGCCGGTCTCGTCCTGGATGGCGTTGATCATCTGGCCCTTGGGGCCGATGACCGCGCCGATCTTGTCGACGGGGATCTTCACCGTGGTCACGCGGGGGGCGTACGGGCTCATCTCGTCCGGGCCGTCGATGGCCTCGCCCATGACGTCCAGGATGTGCAGCCGGGCCGCGCGGGCCTGGGTCAGCGCCTGGGCCAGGACGTCGGACGGGATGCCGTCGAGCTTCGTGTCGAGCTGGAGGGCCGTGACGAAGTCCTTGGTGCCGGCGACCTTGAAGTCCATGTCACCGAAGGCGTCCTCGGCACCGAGGATGTCGGTCAGCGCGACGTACTCGGTCTTGCCGTCGACCTCGTCGGAGACCAGGCCCATGGCGATGCCGGCGACCGGCGCCTTCAGGGGCACACCGGCGTTGAGCAGGGCCAGCGTCGAGGCGCAGACCGAGCCCATGGACGTCGAGCCGTTCGAGCCCAGCGCCTCGGAGACCTGCCGGATCGCGTAGGGGAACTCCTCGCGGTCGGGCAGCACCGGCAGCAGGGCGCGCTCGGCGAGCGCGCCGTGGCCGATCTCGCGCCGCTTGGGCGAGCCCACGCGGCCGGTCTCACCGGTGGAGTACGGCGGGAAGTTGTAGTTGTGCATGTAGCGCTTGCGCGTCTCGGGCGACAGCGTGTCGAGCTGCTGCTCCATGCGCAGCATGTTCAGCGTCGTGATGCCCAGGATCTGGGTCTCGCCGCGCTCGAACAGCGCCGAGCCGTGCACGCGCGGCACGACCTCGACCTCGGCCGAGAGGGGCCGGATGTCGGTCAGGCCGCGGCCGTCGATGCGGACCTTCTCGCGCAGGATGCGCTGGCGGACGACCTTCTTGGTGACGGCGCGGAAGGCTCCGGAGATCTCCTTCTCGCGGCCCTCGAACTGCCCGGCCAGGGCGGCCTTGACCTCGTCCTTGAGGGCGTCGGTCGCGGCCTCGCGCTCCTGCTTGCCGGCGATGGCCTGGACCTCGGCGAGCCGGGTGGCGGCCTGCGCCTCGACGGCGGCGTAGACGTCGTCCTGGTAGTCGAGGAAGCGGGGGAACTCGGCGACCGGCTTGGCGGCCTTCTCGGCCAGCGCGGCCTGCGCGTCGCACAGCGCCTTGATGAACGGCTTGGCGGCCTCGAGGCCCTGGGCCACGACCTCCTCGGTCGGGGCAGGGGCGCCACCGGCGACCAGCTGGATCGTCTTCTCGGTGGCCTCGGCCTCGACCATCATGATCGCGACGTCGCCGTCCGGGAGGACCCGGCCGGCCACGACCATGTCGAAGACGGCGTCCTCGAGCTCGGCGTGGGTCGGGAAGCCGACCCACTGGCCGTTGATGAGCGCGACGCGGGTGCCGCCGACCGGGCCGGAGAACGGCAGGCCGGACAGCTGCGTGGACGCCGAGGCGCCGTTGATCGCGAGCACGTCGTAGAGGTGCGAGGGGTCCAGCGCCAGCACGGTGATGACGACCTGGACCTCGTTGCGCAGGCCCTTGGCGAAGGTCGGGCGCAGCGGGCGGTCGATCAGGCGGCAGGTGAGGATCGCGTCCTCGGAGGGGCGGCCCTCGCGGCGGAAGAACGAGCCGGGGATGCGCCCGGCGGCGTACATCCGCTCCTCGACGTCGACGGTCAGCGGGAAGAAGTCGAACTGCTCCTTCGGCTGACGGCCGGCCGTGGTGGCCGACAGCAGCATGGTGTCGCCCATGGAGACGACGACGGAGCCGGCGGCCTGCTTGGCGAGGCGGCCGGTCTCGAAGGTGATGGAACGGCTGCCGAAGCTGCCGTTGTCGATGACCGCGGTGGCGGTGGTGACGCCGTCCTCGGCGTCGAACTCTGCGGTGATGGTGGACACGTGTCCTTCTCTCTTCTTCGTCGCAGCGGCCTCGTGCCGACCTGCGACTCCTCTGACGGCCTCTCGCCGTCCTGCGTCCGGGCGACCGGTGCTCGATCGAAGCCCTCGGGCGGTGCCGTTCCCCGTTCGCGGGGGTCCGATACGTCCCGGGGGCCACTACCGAGGACCGGCCCTTCTCAGGACGCGTCCGGCGGCGGGCCGGTTGCTCCCCGTGCGGCGGGTGCCGAACGAGGAAGGGGACCGCCCGGGATGTCCCGGACGGCCCCCTCGGTGCTCAGCGGCGCAGACCCAGCCGCTCGATGAGCGAGCGGTAGCGGGTGATGTCCGTCTTCGCGAGGTAGTTCAGCAGCCGGCGGCGACGGCCGACCAGCAGGAGCAGGCCCCGCCGGCTGTGGTGGTCGTGCTTGTGCTGCTTGAGGTGCTCGGTGAGGTCGCTGATCCGCTTGGTCAGCATCGCGACCTGGACCTCGGGCGAGCCGGTGTCGTTCTCGACCGTGGCGTACTCGGTCATGATCTGCTTCTTCACTGCGCTGTCGAGCGCCATGGTTCGCCTCCGGGGCGGGTCGCGTGTGGCCCCCGGTCTGAATCACGGGGGCAGGTCTCACACAGCCGTGCGCATGCACGACGTCGACGAGGTTACCAGCGCGCGGACGTCGGCCCGTCGGCGCACTGACCAGGACGGATGAGCGGCCCGATCACGGTGCGCCGGGCAGCCCGAGGATCCGGCGGGTGTCGGCCACGTCCTTGTCCATCGCGGCGACCAGCGCCGAGACGTCCGGGAACG
The DNA here is from genome assembly GCF_054050495.1 of Blastococcus sp. SYSU D00922. NCBI lineage: Bacteria > Bacillati > Actinomycetota > Actinomycetes > Geodermatophilales > Geodermatophilaceae > Blastococcus > Blastococcus sp. SYSU D00922. Next base: position 266,733 of record NZ_JBJGZL010000005.1, on the reverse strand, counting down.
CGGCCATCGGGCGCAGCCGCCGCACGAACTCCACGCCGACGTGCTCGCCGTAGAGGTCGCCGTCGTAGTCGAGCACGAACGCCTCCACCGTGCGCCGGCTGCCCTGGAAGGTCGGGTTGGTGCCCACCGAGATCGCGGCGGGGAAGCGCTCCTTGCTCGCGCCGCTGCGGGGGTCCCGGGTGACCAGGTGCCCGGCGTAGACGCCGTCGGCGGGGATCGCGGTGAAGGGCGGGGTCTCGACGTTCGCCGTCGGGTAGCCGAGGTCGCGGCCCCGGCGGTCACCGCGCACGACGACGCCGTCCACGCGGTGCGGCCGCCCGAGCGCGCGGGCGGCGGGCTCCATGTCGCCCGCCGCGACGCAGGCCCGGATGTAGGTGGAGGAGATGGTGACCTCCTCCTCCCCCGGCTCGGACCCGACGTTCGCCAGCGGCACCCCCTCGACCGAGAAGCCGAACCGCCGTCCCTCCGCGATCAGGGAGTCGACGGTCCCGGCCGCCCGGTGCCCGTAGGTGAAGTTCTGGCCGATGACCACCTGCGCGCAGTGCAGGTGCTCGACCAGCACCGTGTGGGTGAAGCCCTCCGGCGAGAGCCGCATGAACTCGGCGGTGAACGGCAGCACGCACATGGCGTCCACCCCGAGCTCGGCCACCAGCTCGGCCTTGCGGTCCAGCGACGTGAGGATCGCCGGGTGCGAGCCGGGCCGGATGACCTCGGCCGGGTGCGGGTCGAAGGTCAGGAGCAGGCAGGGACGGCGCATCGCCTGCGCCCGGGCGACCGCCGTGCCGATCAGCTGCTGGTGCCCCCGGTGGACGCCGTCGTACATCCCGATGGTGACCACGGTCCGGCCGAGGTCACCCGGGATGGCGTCCAGCCCTCGCCAGCGCAGCACGCGAACGCCGCCCGGGCTCAGGCGACCCGGTGCAGCCAGCCGCGGGTGTCGGCCACCCGCCCGTGCTGGATGTCCAGGAGCGACTCGCGCAGCTGCATGGTCAGCGGCCCCGGCGTCCCGTCGCCGACGACGAAGTCGCCGGTGCGCGCCTTGACCTCGCCGACCGGCGTGATCACCGCGGCGGTCCCGCAGGCGAAGGTCTCGGTGACGGTGCCGTCGGCCACGCCCTGACGCCACTCGTCGACCGAGAACCGGCGCTCGGTGACCCGGTGGCCCTTCTCCCGCGCGACCTCGATGAGCGAGTCGCGGGTGATGCCGGGCAGCAGCGTGCCGGTGAGCTCGGGGGTGACCAGCTCGGCGTCGGCGCCGGAGCCGAGGACGAAGAACAGGTTCATCCCGCCCATCTCCTCGACGTAGCGCTTCTCCACCGCGTCGAGCCAGACCACCTGGTCGCAGCCGGCCGCGATGGCCTGCTCCTGGGCCAGCAGGCTGGCCGCGTAGTTGCCGGCGCACTTGACGTCGCCGGTGCCCCCCGGGGCGGCCCGGATGTAGTCCTCGGACAGGTAGACCGAGACCGGGTGGACCCCGCGCGGGAAGTAGGCGCCGGCCGGGCTGGCGATGACCAGGAACAGGTACTCCGAGGCCGGGCGCACGCCCAGGAACGGCTCGCTGGCCAGCTGGTAGGGCCGGATGTAGAGGGTCTGGTCGGGGCCGGTCGGCACCCAGTCGCGGTCGGCGTCGACGAGGGCGTCGACGGCGGCGAGGAAGGCGTCCTCGGGGACCGGCGGCATCGCCAGCCGCTTGGCGCCGCGGGCGAAGCGGGCGGCGTTGGCCTCGGGGCGGAAGGTGGCCACGCTGCCGTCGGGCTGGGCGTAGGCCTTGAGCCCCTCGAAGATCGACTGCGCGTAGTGCAGCGCGGCGGTCGACGGGTCCAGCTGCAGCGGCGCGTACTGCGTCAGCCGGGCGTCGTACCAGCCCTTCCCGGCCTGGTAGCGGGCTACGAACATGCTGTCGGTGAAGTACCGGCCGAACCCGGGGTCGGCCAGCATGTCGGCGCGCTCGGCGGCCGGGCGACGCGTCACGTCCTCCACCACGAGCGGCACGCCCTCGGTGAACATCCGCGAGGAGGTACGGCTGTCGGCGAGCGTGTCGGTCATGGCTCCCACCTGCGAGTGCGCGTGTTCGGGCGTCCCGGCGGCGGCCGGGACGCCCGCCACACTATCCCCGCGGGGCCGGCGTCAGGCCTGGCCGTCCTGGTTGGCCTTCGGGCCGGCGGACTCCAGCACCTCGTAGGTCCACACGTGCGCGGAGTGCGGGGCGGCCGACGCCAGGGTGTCGCCGCCGCCGTCGTGGGCCCGGTCGAAGTCCTGGCTCGACTGCCATGCCTCGTAGTCCTCCACGCTCGTCCACCGCGTGTACACGAGGTACTGGTCGGTGCCCTCGACGGGGCGCAGCAGCTCGAACCACTCGAAGCCCGGGGTGGTCTCGACGGCTCCGGCGCGCCCGCGGAACCGCTCCTCGAAACGCTCCTGCTTGTCCTTGGGCACGGTGATCGCGTTGATCTTGACGACGCTCATGGCCCTCCCCTTCCCGACCGGGGGTCGGGTCAATCCCGCATGCTGAGGGCGTGGACATGCACCGCACCGCCGACCTGGGCTTCGCCAAGCTCGACCTGGACCGGGCCGAGCGCACCGGCACGCCCGAGGTCGTCTACGCGGCCGGCAAGACGCCGGCCCAGACCGTCGACTGCCTCGCCGCCCTGCTCGAGGGCGGCGCGGCGCCCGCCTGGGCGACCCGCGTGGACGACGCGACCGCGGCGGCCGTCCTCGAGCGGTGGCCCGACGCGGTCATCGACGCCGAGGCCCGCTGCGCCTTCGTCGGCGAGGTCCCGGCCCCCGTCGGGGACGTCGTCGTCCTCACCGCCGGGACGTCGGACGGGCCGGTCGCCGCGGAGGTCGCGGCGACGCTGCGGGCGTCCGGGGTCGGGTGCACCCGGGTCGACGACGTCGGGGTGGCCGGCGTGCACCGGGTGCTCGCCGTCGCGCCACACATCGCGGCGGCCGACGCGGTCGTCATCGTGGCGGGGATGGACGGCGCCCTGCCGAGCGTGGTGGCCGGGCTGACCGACCGGCTGGTCGTCGCCGTGCCCACGTCGGTCGGCTACGGCGCCGCCTTCGAGGGGCTGGCCGCGCTGCTGACGATGCTCACCGCCTGCGCGCCGGGCGTGCTGGTCGTGAACATCGACAACGGGTTCGGCGCCGGCGTGGCGGCCGCCCGCATCGTGCGCAGCGCTCAGCGGCCGGACGGCGCCTGAGCCCCCGCGAGCCCGAACATCGCCGCGATCGCGAGCACGGCGTCCGGTCGGTCCTCGGGCGCGACGACCCGCAGGGTGGGACGACCCCGGACCTCCGTCACGCTCCAGTCCACGAAGCCGCAGCACGTCTGCTCGGCGGCAGCCAGCTCGCGCAACTCGTCGGCGACACCGGCCACCGGCTGGTAGGTGACCTCCAGCCGCCCGTGGCGCAGCTCTGCGCTGGGACCCGCCAGGTCGTGCAGCCGTTGCCAGCGCCCCAGCCGGTCCGGCGCGTCGACCGGCGTCAAGGTGCAGGCCACCGGGACGGGCGGCGCGCCTGGAGACGGGTGGGTGCCTGGCACCGGTCCAGTAGAGACCCACCGGGACGGCTGTTCAAGCCGCCTCGGCACCTCCGCTCAGCGGTAGCGGACCGGGTCGGGCAGCAGCTCGTTCATCGACCCGGAGCGGAAGCCGCGCGGGTCGACCTCGACCTCGCCGAAGCCCGCGACGGCGGCCAGCAGGTCGTCGCGTCCGACCAGGTCCACCACCAGCGCGGCGTCGACCTCGACCCGCGCCCGGTCGCCGCCCAGGTCGCGCACCCGCAGGTCGCGGACCGGCAGCCCGGCGCCGGTCATCGCCGTCCTCAGGCCGGCCTCCGCCTGCTCCACCCGGGCCAGGCCCTCGGCGGTGACCGGGACGCCGTAGGCGATCCGGCTGGCCAGGCACGCGGCCGCGGGCTTGTCCGCCAGCGGCAGGCCCCAGAGGCGGGCGGCGGCCCGGACGTCGTCCTTGCTCATGCCGGCCCGCGCCAGGGGTGCCCAGGCGCCGCGCTCGGCGGCCGCCCGGATGCCCGGCCGGAACCCGGCGCGCAGGTCGTCGGCGTTGGTGCCGGTGACGACGTCAGCGATGCCGAGCCGGGCGGCGAGCGGGTTCAGCACCTCGACCAGCTCGGTCTTGCAGAAGGCGCACCGGTCGCCGGCGTTGGCGCGGTAACCCTCGCGGGAGAGCTCGTCGGTGCGCGGCAGCTCGTGGCGCACGCCCAGCGACGCGGCGAACTCCCGCGCCCCCGCCTGCTCGGACGCCGGGAGGCTCGGGGAGACGGCGGTCGCGGCCACCACCCGGTCGGCACCGAGCGCCCGCACCGCCGCGGCCAGGACGACGCCGGAGTCGACGCCACCGGAGAAGGCGACGACCACGCCGGGCAGCGGACGCAGCTCGGCCTCCAGCGCCGCGATCCGGTCCTCGAGGGTGCTCACGGGTGGCAGGTTCTCACGCCGCGGGGAAGCCGACGGCCACCCGCGCGGTGCTCCCGGCGTCCTCGAGCAGGGCGACCAGCCGGCCGTCCGGGTCGACGGCGGCGTGCAGGCCGGGTGCGCCGGTGGCCGGGATCCGCTGGCCGTAGCCCAGCGCCCGCGACTCCTCGACGGTGACGGCGCGGGAGGGGAAGACCAGCGTCGCCGCCCGCGTGAGGGGCAGGAAGCCGTCCCCTCCCCCGGCGGCCAGCGCGGCGCCCGCCTCCTCGACCGGCGCCGCGTTCTCGACGGAGAACGGCCCGGACGCGGTGCGGCGCAGGGCGGTGAGGTGGCCGCCGACGCCCAGCGCGGCGCCGGCGTCCCGGGCGATCGCCCGGATGTAGGTGCCGGCCGTGCAGGAGACCGTGACGTCGACGTCGACCAGGTCCGGCTCCGGGCGCCGGATCCCGTGCACGTCGAGCCGGTGGACGGTGACCGGACGTGGGGCCAGCTCGACCGCCTCACCGGCGCGCACCCGGTCGTAGGAGCGCCGGCCCTCCACCTTGACCGCGCTGACCGCCGAGGGCACCTGCTGCAGCGGCCCGGTCTGCGCGGCGAGCGCGCTCCGCACCGCGGCGTCGTCCAGGTGCGCCGTCGACGCCGTCGCCAGGACCTCGCCCTCGCGGTCGTCGGTGACCGTCGACTGCCCGAAGCGGATGGTCGCCTCGTAGGTCTTGTCGTGCCCGCCCACGTACCCGAGGAGGCGGGTCGCGGCGCCGACGCCGAGCACGAGCAGGCCGGTGGCCATCGGGTCGAGGGTGCCCGCGTGGCCGACCTTGCGCACCGACAGCACCCGGCGGGCGCGCGCGACGACGTCGTGGGACGTCATGCCGCCTGCCTTGTCGACCAGCAGCAGACCGGGTGGGACGTCGGCGTCAGGACGTTTGGGGCTCACGTCCCCACCGTTGCAGGCGCGGTCAGCCAGCGGTCACCCGCCACCCGCACCAGGACGCCGACCAGCCGCAGCCCGATGAACAGGCAGAGCCCCGTCCACACCCCGGCCAGCCCCCAGCCGAGTGGGAGGGAGAGCAGCGACAGGGGCAGGAAGCCGACGACGGCCGAGCCGATCGTCACCGTGCGCAGGTAGCCGACGTCCCCGGCGCCCATGAGGACGCCGTCCAGGGCGAACACCACCCCGGCCAGCGGCTGCATGCCCGCGAGGAACCACCACACCACCTCGGCCTGCGCGAGCACGGCGGGGTCGTCGGTGAAGAGCGGGAGGAGGACGTCGCGCGCCGCCAGCAGCACCGCCGCGACCAGCACACCGGTGCCGAGTCCCCAGAGGGCCACTCGGGACGCTGTGGCGCGGGCCTCGGCGGGCCGCTCGGCCCCGAGGGCGTGCCCGACCAGCGTCTGCGCCGCGATGGCGTAGGCGTCGAGCACCAGGGCGAGGAAGAAGAACAGCTGCAGGGCGATCTGGTGCGCGCCGAGGGACGCCGTCCCCGCGCGGGCGGCCACGCCGGCGGCGACGAGGAACGAGATCTGCAGGACGGCGGCGCGCACGAGCAGGTCGCGGCCGATGACGAGCTGGTTGCGCAGGGCCGCGGGCCGGGGGCGCCAGGCCGCGCCCTCGCGCACCAGCGCGCGCACGAACAACCCGGCGGTCAGGGCCTGACCGGCGACGTTCGCGACGGCCGAGCCGACCAGGCCCAGGCCGACCGGGTGCACCAGCAGGGGGCAGAGCACGAGGCTCAGCAGGCTGCCGGCGAGCACGTAGCGGACGGGCCGCTGCAGCTCCTGGACACCGCGCAGCCAGCCGTTGCCGGCGAGCGACACGAGCAGGAGCGGCGCCCCGAGGCTGGCGACCCGGAGCCACTGCTCCCCCGCCTCCGCGACGGCTCCACCACCGCCGGCCAGGAGCCGGGTGAGCGGCCCGGCCAGCAGCTGGAACAGGACGAGCACGCCGAAGCCCAGGGCGAGCGCGAGCCAGGTGGCCTGCACCCCTTCCGCGACCGCGCCGTCCCGGTCACCGGCGCCGGCCCGGCGGGCCGCCCGGGCGGTCGTGCCGTAGGCGAGGAAGTTGAGCAGGGCCGCCGCCCAGGCGAGCAGTCCGCCGCCGACGGCCAGCCCGCCGAGCGGGACGGTGCCCAGGTTGCCGACCACGGCGGTGTCGACGAGGAGGTACAGCGGCTCGGCCGCCAGCACCACGAGGGCGGGAACAGCCAACGAGAGCACGGAGGGGCTGCGGGTCACTCCGCGGTGAGCTCCCGGCGGAGCGCCTCGACGGTCTTCTCGCGGTCGAGGTGCGAGCTGTACCCGGCGGCCAGCTTGTGCCCGCCCCCGCCGAGGGCCATGGCGACGCGGGCGACGTCCGTCGCGCCGCGGGACCGCAACGAGACCGACCACGACCCGTCGTCCTGCCCCTTGAGGACGCAGGCCACGTCGGCCTCCTCGGTGGAGCGGACGACGTCGACGAGCGCCTCGAGCTGCTCACCGGGCAGCCCGTGCTCGCCGGCCTCGGCGGTGCTCGACCACGTCCACACCAGACCGGCACCGACCTCGGGCTCCAGCACGGCGCGGCCGGTGACGACCGACAGCAGCCCCAGCCAGCCGAACGGGGCCGTGTCGAAGAGGCGGCGGCTGATGTCGGAGTGGTCGATGCCCGTCGCCAGCAGCCGGGCCGCGAGCTCGTGGGTGTCCGGGCGCGTGTTCCCGAAGCGGAAGGAACCGGTGTCGGCGGCCAGGCCGGCGTAGAGCAGGGTGGCCAGCTGCGGGTCGAGCGTGATCCCCAGCTCGTCCAGCAGGCCCGCGACCAGGGTGACCGTGGCGGGTGCGCCGCCGTCGACGAGCCGCACGTCCCCGAAGCCGGGGTTGCTGGCGTGGTGGTCGACGACCACCGACGTCCCGGCCGAGTCCAGCAGGGGCGCCAGCTCGCCGAGACGCGCCGGCGATGCCGCGTCGAGGCTCACGAACACGTCCGGCGAGGACGGCACGGTCGCCGACGGGACCAGGCCCTCGGCGCCCGGCAGCCAGCCGAGCGAGGCCGGGAGCGTGAACGGGTCGGGGAAGGTCACGAGGACGCGCGCCCCGCGACGGCGGAGACCCTCGGCCAGGGCCAAGGTGCTGCCCAGGGCGTCGGCGTCGGGCTGCACGTGCCCGGACAACACGACGGTGGCGCGGGAGTCGGCGGCCTCGGCCAGCACCGAGGCGGCGGTGCGGAGGCGGGACGCCACCGCACGGGACGAGGAGACGGACACGCGGATCAGGCGTCCGGTCCGGGGTCGGCGACCGGAGGGGCGTTCTTCTCCTCCTGCACCGAGCCGCCACCGACCGGGTAGCTGGACCCGTCCTCCGGCTCGTCGGCGGCGATGCTCGGGGCCTCCCCCAGCTCGCCGCGCTTGCCGCCGTCGGTCGGGTCACCGGCGCCGGGGACCTTCTGGCCGCCCAGCACGGACGTCCCCTGGCCCTCGTCGGGCTCGTGGGGGTCCGGGTCGTTCTCGCTCACGACGCGCTCCTGCTCTGCACGGAGATGTCCTCGTCACTGTCATCGGCAGATCCGGACGCGACCGTGTCGTCGTCCTCGTCGTCGTCCTCGGCCGGGCGCTTGTACGGGTCGGCCTCGCCGGCGTACTGCGCGCCCTCGCGGGCCCGGGCCAGCTCCGCGTCGGCGTGCCGGGCACGCTCGAGCGCCTCCTCGAGGTCCCGCGCGGTGTCCGGGACGATGTCCGCGACGAAGGTCAGCGTCGGCACGAACTTGATGCCGGTCTGCTTGCCGACCGTGGAGCGGAGCACGCCGGTGGCGCTGGTGAGCGCGGCGGCGGAGTCGGCGACCTGCGTCTCGTCGCCGTAGACGGTGTAGAACACCGTGGCCTCGCGGAGGTCACCGGTCACGCGGGCGTCGGTGACGGTCACCATGCCCAGGCGGGGGTCCTTGATCTGCGTCTCGATCGCGGCGGAGACGATCTGACGGATGCGCACCGCCAGCTTGCGGGCGCGGGCCGGGTCGGCCATCGGACCTCCTCAGACGGGGCGTCCAGGGGACGCCGGTGGATGGTGCGGGCGGGCGCCGGCTTCAGAAGTCGTCGTCGGCGAAGAGCTGACGATGCGTCGACAGCAGCGTCACCTCCGGCCGCTCGGCCAGCAACCGCTCGCACGCGTCGAGGACGTCGGTCACCTGACCGGCGTCCCCGGCGACGGTGGCGACGCCGACCTGCGCGCGACGGTGCAGGTCCTGGTCACCGACCTCGGCCGCGGCCACGGCGAACCGCCGCCGGAGCTCGGCCACGATCGGCCGGACCACGGCGCGCTTGCCCTTGAGCGAGTGGACGTCGCCCAGCAAGAGGTCGGCGGTGAGCGTGCCGGTGAACACGCTCACCGCCTCCCTTCAGACTGCTGCCCCTCAGGTGCGCGGGATCTCACGCATCTCGAAGGTCTCGATCACGTCGTCGACCTTGATGTCGTTGAACGACCCCAGGCCGATACCGCACTCGTAGCCCTCGCGGACCTCGGTCGCGTCGTCCTTGAACCGGCGGAGGGACTCCACCGTCAGGTTGTCGGCGACCACGGCCCCGTCGCGGATGAGGCGGGCCTTCGAGTTCCGGACGATGGTCCCGCTCCGGACCAGCGAACCGGCGACGTTCCCGATGCGCGGCACCCGGAAGACCTCGCGGACCTCCGCCGTGCCGAGCTGGACCTCCTCGTACTCGGGCTTGAGCATGCCCTTGAGGGCGGCCTCGATCTCGTCGATCGCCTGGTAGATGACCGTGTAGTACCGGACGTCCACGCCCTCGCGGTTGGCGAGCTCGGTGGCCTGACCCTCGGCCCGGACGTTGAAGCCCAGGACGATGACGTCGTCGGCCAGCGCCAGGTCGATGTCGCTCTTGGTGATGCCGCCGACGCCGCGGTGGATGACCCGCAGCGAGATGTCGTCGCTCACCTCGATCTTCATCAGCGCCTCTTCGAGCGCCTCGACGGTGCCCGAGTTGTCGCCCTTGATGATCAGGTTGAGCTGGCGGTTCTCCTTGAGCGCCGCGTCGAGGTCCTCGAGGCTGATCCGCTTCCGCATGGACGCGTTCTGCGCGTTGCGGATGCGGGCCTGACGACGGTCGGCGATCTGCCGGGCGACGCGGTCCTCCTCGACGACGAGGAAGGTGTCGCCGGCACGCGGCACCGAGGTGAGACCCACGACCTGCACGGGGCGGGCCGGCAGGGCCTCCTTCAGCTTGTTGCCGTGCTCGTCGAGCAGCGACCGGACGCGACCGTAGGCGTCGCCGGCCACGATCGAGTCGCCCTGGCGCAGCGTGCCGCGCTGGACGAGCACCGTGGCGACGGGGCCGCGGCCCTTGTCCAGCTTGCCCTCGATGACGACACCCTGCGGGTCCTGCTCGGTGTTGGCGCGCAGGTCCAGCGAGGCGTCGGCGGTGAGCAGGATCGCGGCGAGCAGGTCGTCGATGCCCTGGCGGGTGATCGCCGAGACGTCGACGAACATCGTGTCGCCGCCGTACTCCTCGGCCACCAGGCCGTACTCGGTGAGCTGCTGGCGGATCTTGGCGGGGTTGGCCCCCTCCTTGTCCACCTTGTTCACCGCGACCACGATCGGCACCTCGGCGGCCTGGGCGTGGTTGAGCGCCTCGACCGTCTGCGGCATGACGCCGTCGTCGGCCGCGACGACCAGGACGACGATGTCGGTGACCTTCGCGCCTCGGGCACGCATCGCGGTGAACGACTCGTGACCCGGGGTGTCGATGAAGGTGATCGGGCGCTCCTCGCCCTCCAGCTCCGTGACGACCTGGTAGGCGCCGATGTGCTGGGTGATGCCACCGGCCTCGCGGGCCACGACGTTGGCGTCGCGGATCGCGTCCAGCAGCTTCGTCTTGCCGTGGTCGACGTGACCCATGACGGTCACCACCGGCGGACGGGCGGACCAGTCGTCCTCGTCGCCCTCTTCGTCACCGAAGGTGAGGTCGAAGGTCTCGAGCAGCTCGCGGTCCTCGTCCTCGGGGCTGACGACCTGGATGTTCCAGCCGATCTCGGCACCGAGCAGCTGCAGCGTCTCGTCGTTGACCGACTGCGTCGCGGTGACCATCTCGCCCAGGTGGAACAGGGCGGTGACCAGCGCGGCCGGCTGGGCGTTGATGCGCTCGGCCAGGTCGGTCAGCGACGCGCCACGGGGCAGCCGGACGGTCTGCCCGTTGCCGCGGGGCAGCTGGACGCCACCCATCGACGGCGCGGCCATCGAGTCGAATTCCTGACGCCGCTGCTTCTTGCTCTTGCGGCCACGGACCGGACCGCGACCACCGGGACGGCCGAAGGCGCCGGCGGTACCGGCACCCGAGCCACCACGGCCACGGCCACGGCCACCGCCGCCACCACGGAAGCCACCACCGGCGGGCGCGCCGGCACCGGGGGCACCGCCACCGCCGCCGGGACGGAAGCCACCGCCGCCGCCGGGAGCACCCGGGCGGCCACGGCCACCGGGCCCACCGGGACCGCCGCCGGGACGACCGGCCCCGGCCGAGCGACCGGGCATCATGCCGGGCGACGGGCGCTGCGGCATCATCCCCGGGTTGGGACGCGGACCGCCGGGACCGGCGGCCGGACGGGGACCGCCGGCGCCGGGCGCGGGACGCGGGCCACCGGCACCGGGAGCGGGACGGGGCCCACCCGGACCGGGGCGCGGACCGCCGGGCGCCGGACGGGCGCCGGGCGCGGCCGGACCCGGACGGGGACCGGCGCCGGCACCCGGAGCGGCCGCCGGCGGGGCGGCCGGACGCGGGGAGCTGAACGGGTTGTTGCCCGGACGCGGCGCGGGACGGGGACCCGGACGCGGACCGGCACCAGCGGGCGCCGAACCACCGGCGGGGCCGGGACGGGGCGCGGCCGGGCGCGGCGCGGCCGGCTGCTGGGTCGGGGCGCTCGCGGCGGGAGCCTGCGGCGCCGGAGCGGCCGGACGCGGCGCCGGAGCGGGCGCGGCCGGACGGGCAGCCGGAGCGGCAGGGGCCGCCGGGGCGGCAGCCGCCGGAGCGGCGGGCGCGGCCGGGGCGCTCGGGCGAGCGGCGGGCTTGGGGGCCGCCGAGCCGTTGCCGCCGCCGGTGCTGGCGCCCAGCGCCTCCCGGAGCCGACGGGCCACGGGGGCCTCGACGGTGGAGGACGCGGACTTCACGAACTCGCCCTGCTCCTTGAGCTTGGCGAGCACGGTCTTGCTGTCGACACCGAACTCCTTGGCGAGTTCGTGTACGCGGGCTTTGCCTGGCACGGGTCTCCTCTTGGTGAGGCCGGCGGCTTGCCCGCTCGACCTCGTCGTTAGTGGCGCATGGTCATCGTGAGAACTTCACGGCTGAGTCATCCGACGGTGTCCTGTCGACGTGCGGACCGGCCTGGTGCCGGCCCGACTGAGAACTGCTGTCGCCCGTTCCGCCCGCGGCCGGGAACCTCAGGACGAGGTTCCGAGGACGTGGTCACGGAGCGGACCGACCTCCACCGGTGCGCTACCGCCTCCGGGGAGGCGCAGCGCCCGGGCGAAGGCCCGGCGTCGCTCCGCCGCGTGCAGGCACTCCGGGGTGGGGTGCACCGACGCCCCCCTGCCGGGGAGCCGCCGCCGTGGATCCGGGACCAGGGCCCCGGAGCTGAGGACGACACGCAGCAGATCACTGGCCGGAGCGCGTCGCCGGCACCCCACGCAGGTGCGGACCGGTTCAGACGTTTCGACCACCCTGCACTCTAGCGCGTGGCGGGGCCGGGATGTTCCGCCCGTCGGGGTGAGCCCCGGTGCGGGGGCCGGCCGGCCTGCGCTCCCGCGGGCGCCCCGGACCGCAGCGGGGGCCGACCCACCCCGGGCGAGGGTGCCGCGTCGTCGTCGGGCTGGGCGTCGCTGCGGATGTCGATCCGGCAGCCGGTCAGGCGGGCGGCCAGCCGTGCGTTCTGCCCTTCCTTGCCGATCGCCAGCGACAGCTGGAAGTCCGGCACGATGACGCGGACCGCCTTGGCCTGCGGGTCGACCACCCGGGCGCTGTTCACCCGTGCCGGGCTCAGGGCCGAGGCCACGAAGGTCGCCGGGTCGTCGGACCAGTCGACGATGTCGATCTTCTCGCCGTGCAGCTCGCTCATGACGTTGCGCACCCGCTGGCCCATCGGCCCGATGCACGCGCCCTTGGCGTTCAGCCCGGGCACCGAGGTGCGGACGGCGATCTTCGAGCGGTGCCCCGCCTCACGGGCGACGGCGACGATCTCGACGCTGCCGTCGGCGATCTCGGGCACCTCGAGCGCGAACAGCTTGCGCACCAGGTGCGGGTGCGTGCGGGAGACGGTGACCTGCGGGCCGCGGAAGGTGCGGGCGACCGAGACCACGTAGGCCTTGATGCGGCTGCCGTGGGCGTACTCCTCGCCGGGCACCTGCTCGGCCTGCGGCAGGACCGCCTCGACCTTGCCGATGTCGATGAGCACCGTCCCCTGCACGTTGCGGCGGTCGTGCGCCTGCACGATGCCGCTGACGATGTCGCCCTCCTTGCCGGCGTACTCGCCGAAGGTCTGCTCGTGCTCGGCGTCGCGCAGCCGCTGGACGATGACCTGCTTGGCGGTGCTCGCCGCGATCCGCCCGAAGTCGGTGGGGGTGTCGTCCCACTCCCGCACGACCTCGCCGTCGGGACCGAGCTCCTGAGCCAGGACGGCGACCTCGCCGCTCTTGCGGTCGACGTGGACGCGCACGTGCTTGGCGGCGCCGTCGGCGTGCCGGTACGCCGTCACCAGCGCCGTCTCGATGGCTTCGATCACCGTGTCGGCGGGGATGCCCTTCTCCCGCTCGACCGCCTTGAGCGCGGTGACGTCGATGTTCACTGTGCTCCTCCTCGCGCCTGCGGCACGCCGCCGGGCTCGATGTCGTCGTCGAAGTCCGTGTCGTCGGCCAGGTCGTCGTCCGCCGGGTCGTCGTCGCCCGGGCCGTCTCCCGACCCGCCCCGCCCGAACTCGACCTGCACCCGGCCGGTGCCCAGCTCCGCCCAAGGCACCTCGCGGGGTGTGGGCGGCCGCTTCTTCGCACCGGGCTTGCCCTGCGCCTCGACGGCCAGGGTCACGCCGGTCCCGTCGACCGCCGTCACGCGGCCGGTGACCTCCTGCGTGCGGCCGGCCGGTCCGACGGCGACGGTCACCAGGCGGCCGGTGTTCCGCCGCCAGTGCCGCTCCTCGGTCAGCGGCCGGTCGACGCCGGGGCTGGTCACCTCGAGCACGTAGGGCGCCCGGCCCATGCCGTCGTCGTGGCGGTCGAGCACCTCCGAGACCGCGCGGCTGACCTCGGCGATGTCGTCCAGGGTCACCCCCTCGTCGCGGTCGACCACCACGCGGACGACGCTGCGCCGCCCGGCCGGGGTCACGACGAGCTCCTCGAGGTCGTAGCCGGCGGCGCCGACCACCGGCTCGATCCAGCCGGTCAGCCGCGCCGTGGCGGGGTCGGTGCGCTGGGTGCCGTGAGAGGTGGACACGGTCTCCTCCTCCGGGCTCGAGCGGCCGCCTCGTGCGGGACGCCATACCCCGCCGATCCGGCGCCGACCGGCCTTCGGCGCAGCTCGGGCCCGGGTTGGGGGGAAGTGGTCAGGTTACCGCCCCGCGAACGGCGGCCGGACCGCGCACCGGGGACCCGTGGTGGGAACGGAGGGGCGCACGGTCCGCCCGTGACGCACGGCCGGACGCGCCTGGTCGCACTACCGGCACGGCGCGTGAGCGGCTGCGAGAATGGCGGCGATGTCCTCTCCGCTCCGCACCGGCCCCCGGGGCTTCTCCCGGCGCACCCTGCTCGCCGCCTCCGCGGCCGGGCTGGCCGTCCTGGCGACGGGCTGCACGTCCTCGTCCGCCGACGAGCGCGAGCAGGTCACCAGCGAGCAGGCCGACGAGCTGGGCGCGCAGATCGCGGTGCAGGAGGCGGTCGTGTCCGCCTTCGCCGCCGCGGGCGCGGCCGATCCCGCGCTGGCCGCCGAGGTGGCCGATCTCGCCGCCCAGGCCGACGAGCAGCTGACGCGCCTGCGGGCGGCGGCGCCCGGCAGCCCCACGTCCTCCGGCGCGCCGGCCCAGGAGGCGCCTCCGGCGCCCGGCACCCGGGCCTGGCTGCGGGGCCAGGTGGCCACCGCCGCCGCCTCGCACGCCGCTGCCTGCGTCGACCAGTCCGGCGCGCGGGCGGCACTGCTGGGGTCGATCGCCGCCGGGCTCGCCGGGCAGGACGGACGACTGGCATGACGGAGGCCCGACATGGCTGACGAGGGATCCGACGGCGCCCTGGACGAGCGCTCCGAGAACACCGCGCTCTCCGAGGCGCTGGCCGCCGAGCACGCGGCGGTGTGGGGGTACGGCGTCGTGGGCGCCGCCCTCGACGCCGGCGCGCAGGCCTCGGCGGCGACCTCGGAGGTCGCGCACCGCGACGTCCGCGACCGGGTAGTCACCCTCCTCGCGGAACGGGGTGCCGACCCGGTGGACGCCGAGGGCGCCTACGCGCTCCCCTTCCCGGTGCTGTCGGCCACAGATGCCGCGGCGCTCGCCGTCGTCCTGGAGGACGGCGTGGCCGCGGCGTGGGTCCGCGTCCTGGACCAGTCGGTCGAGCGCAGCACCCGCGAGCTCGCCGTCGGGGCCCTCTCGGCCGCCGAGGTCCGGGCGGTCGCCTGGCGGGCGGCGGCGGGCCGGACGCCGACGACGAACGCGTTCCCCGGCCTCCCGGCCCGCTGAACCGGCCCGGCGTTCACAGACCGCCGAGGAAGGCGTCGGTGACGCCGACGGCGACGCTGCTGGACTGACCGGCCTCCACGAGCACGGCGAACGCGATGTCGCCCTGCGGCCCCTGGAGCTGGTAGCCCATGAACCAGCCGTGCGAGTCCGGCGGGGTCTTGTCCCCGAACTCGGCGGTCCCGGTCTTGCCGTAGACCTCACCCCGGTCCGCCAGCGCCGTGGCGGTCCCGCTGAGCACGACCTGGCGCATCAGCGGCCGGAGCGCGTCCAGCACCGCCTGACCAGGACCCGCCGGCGCCGGGCCGGCGGCCTCGCCGCCGACGACCTCGACCGGCGCGGCCGGGGTCCCGCTGGCCACGCCCGCGGCGACGAGCGCCAGCTGCGCGGGGCTCATCAGGACCTGACCCTGGCCGATGGCGTTGGCCGCCTTGGTCGTGCCGGTGCTGTCCGAGGGCACGCTGCCGCCGAAGATGCCGACCGGCAGCTGCCACTCCGTGCCGACGCCGTAGGACGCCGCGGCCTCGGCCAGCGCTCCGTCGGGCAGCTCGAGCGCCTGCTGGATGAAGGTGGTGTTGCACGACTCGGCGAAGGCCTCCGTGAAGGGCACGGTGCCCAGGTCGAACTGGTCCTGGTTCTCGAACTCGCGCCCCTCGACCACGGTGGTGCCCGGGCAGGCGACCGGGGTGCCGGGCGTGACGGCGCCCGTCGACAGCAGCGCCGTCGCGGTGATCGTCTTCATGCTCGACCCGGGCGGGAACTGGCCGCGCAGGGCGTTCCCGGCGTCGGCCACCTCGTTGGAGCTGACGGCGAGGATCTCGCCCGTGCCGGGCCGGACGACGACGAGGTGCGTGGGCAGCGGCTGACCCGCCACCGCGGCGTCCGCGGCGTTCTGGATCGCGGGGACCAGCGGCGTCTGGACCGGCGTGCCGGGCTCCGGCTCGACCGACCCGATCTCCACCCCCGCGTCCGCGGTGCCCTCGTCCGTGCTGACGACGGAGACGGTGAACCCCGGCGTGCCGCTGAGCTGCTCCTGGAAGGCGCGCTGGAGGCCGGAGAGGCCCAGCTGGTCACCGGCCGCGTAGCGCGGGGCGCCCTCGTCCTGCGACTCCTCGATCACCTCGGCGGTGGCGTCGCCCACCCGGCCCAGCAGGGCCTCGGCGAAGCGGGCGCTGGGCGCGAGGAGGCGGGTGGACGTCGGGAAGACGGCCCCGGGCAGGTCGAAGACCTGGGCGCGGATGGCCTCGAAGTCGGGCCGGCGCAGGGTGATGACGGGGACGAACTGCCCCTGCGGGGCGGCCTGGACGTCGCTGGTGATCGTCTGCGCGTCGACCCCGGTGGCCGCCGACAGCGCCGCCGCGAGGGCGGGGAGGTCGGTGACCTGCCCGGTGTCCACGCCGACGTTGACGACCTCGGTGGGGGCGAACAGCGGCGCCCCGGTCCCGTCGGTGATGGGCGCCCGGTCCGGGAGGGTGCGGGTGAGCTCCAGGTGCTGCCCCTCCCCCAGCTCGGGGTGCACCAGGGTCGGCTCGGCGACGACCTGCCACTCGTCGTCGCCCTCCTCGAGGCGCAGCGTCGACTCGTAGGTCCACTCCGGCGCGGCGGCCAGGTCCCAGGTGGCCGTCCAGCCCACCGTCGCGGTGCCGTCCTCGACGGTCACCTGACCGAGATCGGTGCCCAGCGTCGCATCCGGGAGATCGGTGGCGGTCTGCTCCAGCAGCGCGGTGGCGGCGTCGGGATCGGTCGTCGCTCCGGCCGCCTCGGCGACGTCGCCGGACGCCCAGGCGTCCAGGAACGCCGTCGCGGCGGCCCGGACGTCGTCCTCGGCGTTTCCGGAGCACGCCGCGAGGGCGGGCGCGGTCAGCAGCAGGAGCGTGGTGGCGAGAGCGGGTCCCCGAGTCGGCACGGGACCACCATTCCAGACGGACTCGCCGGTTCTAGAACAGCACGCTGGCGTACTGCCCGACCTCGTCGAACCCGACGCGGGCGTAGGCGGCGCGGGCCGTGGTGTTGAAGTCGTTGACGTACAGGCTCACGACGGGGGCGATCGTCGTGCGGGCGTACTCCACGACCGCCGCCGTCCCCGCGGTGCCGATGCCGCGGCCGCGGTGCGCGGGGGCCACCCAGACGCCCTGCACCTGGCACGCGGACCGCGACACCGCGCCGATCTCGGCCTTGAAGATCACCTCGCCCTGCTCGATCCAGGCGAGGGACTGACCGGCGCGGACGAGCTCCGAGACGCGCGCGCGGTAGCCGGCACCGCCGTCGACCCGCAGCGGGCTGACGCCGACCTCCTCGGTGAACATGGCGATGGCGGCCGGGAGCAGCGTCTCCAGCTCCGCGGGCCGGACCGGCCGCACGCGGGGCTCGGCCGGCACCGCCGGCGGGCCGGAGATGGCCAGCAGCGGCTGCCGGGGCCGGTGGTCGCGCGCCGG
Organism: Blastococcus sp. SYSU D00922; assembly: GCF_054050495.1. NCBI lineage: Bacteria > Bacillati > Actinomycetota > Actinomycetes > Geodermatophilales > Geodermatophilaceae > Blastococcus > Blastococcus sp. SYSU D00922. The sequence goes on along the minus strand of NZ_JBJGZL010000005.1, from coordinate 249,183 downwards.
CCCCCAGTGCGGGGCCAGCAGGTCCCACAGGGGCGCGACCGACGAGGCGGGGCCGACGATCGTCGAGCAGCGGCGACCGGCCCGCCGGGCACGTTCGGCGAAGGCGGCCGCCGAGGCGATCTCGGCGCCCGGCAGCGCGAACGGGATCAGGTTGGCCCCGGCGAGGCAGATCGCCTCCAGGTCGGCGCCGCCACCGAAGCCCCACAGCGGCGCGCCGAGCGACGTCGGTGCCGTGCCGGCGGACTCCACCCGGCCGGCGATGACGCACGCCGCCACGGGATCGGTCGCGAGCAGCCGGTGGACGGCCGGCTCGTCGCCCTCGTCGAGCACGCGGGCGGCGGACGTGCGGAGCACCGGGGTCAGCTGACGCTGACGACCGGAGGCCCGGAGGGCGTCCCGTCCGCCGTCTGCTCCGCCGCGATGCGCATGGCCTCCTCGATGAGGGTCTCCACGATCTGCGACTCCGGCACGGTCTTCACGACCTGGCCCTTGACGAAGATCTGGCCCTTGCCGTTGCCGGACGCGACCCCGAGGTCGGCCTCGCGGGCCTCGCCCGGGCCGTTCACGACGCAGCCCATGACCGCGACCCGCAGCGGGACCTCCATGCCCTCGAGCCCGGCGGTCACCTCGTCGGCGAGCTTGTAGACGTCGACCTGCGCGCGCCCGCACGACGGGCAGCTGACGATCTCCAGCCCGCGCTGGCGGAGGTTGAGCGACTCGAGGATCTGGTTGCCGACCTTGACCTCCTCGGCGGGAGGCGCGGACAGCGAGACGCGGATGGTGTCGCCGATGCCCTGGCTGAGGAGGGCGCCGAAGGCGACGGCCGACTTGATCGTGCCCTGGAACGCCGGGCCGGCCTCGGTGACGCCGAGGTGCAGGGGGTAGTCGCACTGCGCGGCGAGCAGCTCGTAGGCGCGGACCATGACGACCGGGTCGTTGTGCTTGACCGAGATCTTGATGTCGCGGAAGTCGTGCTCCTCGAACAGCGAGCACTCCCAGAGCGCCGACTCGACGAGTGCCTCCGGCGTCGCCTTGCCGTACTTGGCGAGCAGCCGCTTGTCGAGGGAGCCGGCGTTGACGCCGATGCGGATCGGGATGCCGGCGTCCTTGGCGGCGCGGGCGATCTCGCCGACCTTGTCGTCGAACTTCTTGATGTTGCCGGGGTTCACGCGCACGGCGGCGCAGCCGGCGTCGATGGCCGCGAAGACGTACCGCGGCTGGAAGTGGATGTCGGCGATGACCGGGATCTGCGACTTCTTGGCGATGATCGGCAGCGCCTCGGCGTCGTCGGTGTCGGGCACCGCCACGCGCACGATCTGGCAGCCGGATGCGGTGAGCTCCGCGATCTGCTGCAGCGTCGCGTTGATGTCCGCCGTCTTGGTGGTGCACATCGACTGGACGCTGACCGGGAAGTCGCTGCCGACGCCGACGCCGCCCACGTTCAGCTGGCGGGTCTTCCGCCGGGGTGCGAGCACGGGAGGAGGTGCAGCGGGCATGCCGAGACCGACGGGGATCGCCATGACAGCCAGTATCCCCCGCGATGCGATCGATGCTGGTGGCGCGCCTGTGACGTGCGCTGTCCCCGACCGCGGCCTCACCCGGGAGCGACCCGCTCCCCCGGCGCCGCGTAGGGGGCCGACTCGGCCACCAGCGCGTCAAGGACGACCCGCACGGCGCGGCGCGCGGCACGGTCCGGGCGCACCAGCGCCTCGATGACGCGCCCCGCGCGGAGGTCGGCCAGCGGCACCAGCGCCAGCCGGCCCTCCGCGCGCTCGCGCGTGGTGTGCCGCGGCAGCAGCGCGATCCCGTGCCCGCGGGCGACCAGCTTCTCCATCAGCGGGAGGTGAGTCGTGCGGCGTACCACGCGGACCGGGGACCGTGCCTGCGCCGCGACGGCGGTCAGCACGCGGTCGATCGGGAAGTCGGCCGGCGGGGCGATCCAGTCCTCGTCGATGACGTCCGCCGGTGCGACCCTCGACCGCCCCGCGAGCGGGTGGTCCAGCGGCAGTGCGACGTCGAGCGGCTCGCGGAGCAGCGGGTGGACCGACACGGCGCCGCGCGAGGGCGGCTCGACGTCGTCGGACCGGTGGGCGATCACGATGTCGTAGGCGGCGGTCAGGCCGGCGAAGTCGTCCTGCGAGACGTCCTCGTCGAAGGTCTCGACGGCGACGTCCGGGTGAGCGGTCATCCGCTCCAGGAGGCCCGGCACGAGCAGCTCCCCCGCCGAGTGGAACGTCGCCACCCGCACCGTGCCGCGGACCGCACCGTGGTAGCTCTGCCACTCGGCCGCCGCGGCCGCCAGCGCGGTCGAGACCGTCGTGGCGATGCCGGCGAGCTCCCGCCCGGCGTCGGTCAGGCGCACCCCGCGCCCGACCCGCTCGACGAGGACGACGCCGAGCCGGCGCTGGAGCACCTTGAGCTGCTGCGACACGGCCGACGGCGACATCCCCGCCGCCCGCGCGGCCCCGGTGACCGAACCGTGCTCCGCCAGCTCGCGCAGGACGGCGAGGTGGACGACGTCGACGCGGTCCCACAGCTCCGGCCGGTCAGGGATCATGAAGCGACGCTACAAGGTCGCTTCCCTGAATTGCGCTTGTCCTTCATCGGCTCGGCGCAGAAGGTCGTCCACGTGCCTCTCCGCGACCGCCTGCTCGCCTGCCTCGTCGCCGTCTGCTGGGGGGTGAACTTCCCCGCGACCGCCCTGGCGCTCGAGCACTTCCCGCCGCTGTTCATGGTGGCGCTGCGCTATGCCCTGGTGGCGGTGCCCGCCCTCCTGTTCGTGCCGCGCCCCCGGGTGCCGCTGCGCTGGCTGATCGGCGTGGGGGTCGGCATCGGGATCCTCCAGTTCACCTTCCTGTACCTGGGCATGGCGGCCGGGATGCCCAGCGGCCTGGCCTCGCTCGTGCTCCAGGCCTCGGCGCCGTTCACGGTCCTCATCGCCGGCATCTGGCTGCACGAGAAGCTGTCGCTCCGCCAGTTCGCCGGCGTCGCGGTGGCCGTCGCGGGGCTCGCTGTCATCGCCGTCCACCGCGCGCAGTCGGCGGCGTGGATCCCCGTCGTCCTGACCCTGTGCGGCGCGCTGGGCTGGGCGATCGGCAACGTGTGCAGCCGGCAGGCGAAGGCGCCGAACCCGCTGCACCTGACGCTCTGGACCGCCGTGGTGCCGCCGCTGCCCATGCTGGCCGTCGCGCTGGTCGTCGAGGGGCCGGGACGGATCGGCCGGTCGCTCGCCGGTGCCCTCACGGTCGACGCGCTGCCGTCGGTCCTGGGGCTGCTCTACGTGGTCGTCGTGGCCACGCTGATCGGCTACGGCATCTGGAACGTGCTGCTGTCCCGGCACCCGTCGAACGTCGTGGCGCCGTTCTCGATGCTCGTGCCGGTCGTCGGCGTCCTCGCGTCGTGGCTGACCTTCGGCGAGGTGCTCGACCCCGTCGAGCTGGCCGCCGGCGTCCTGGTCGTCGCCGGAGTGCTGTTCGCCTCCCGGCCGGTTCAGCCCAGGGTGATCGGGTTGACGATGTCGGCGATGAACAGCAGCGCCGACAAGGCCAGGAAGACCCCGGCCACGGCGTAGGCGACCGGCATCAGCCGGGCGATGTCGAACGGGCCGGGATCGGGCCGCCCGCGCAGCCGGGCGACCGTCGAGCGGGCCTTCTCGTAGAGCGCCCCGGCCACGTGGCCGCCGTCGAGCGGGTAGATCGGCAGCAGGTTGAACAGGAACAGCACCAGGTTGACGCCGGCCAGCAGCGAGAAGAACGTGCTGATCTTCTCGCTGGTCGTGATCTCGTCCAGGGCGAAGATCTCCCCGGAGATCCGCCCGACGCCGACCACCCCGATCGGGCCCTGCGGGTCGCGCTCCTCGCCGAGGAACGCCGCGCGGAACAGCGCCGGGATCTTCTGCGGGATCTCCGCGAGCCGGTCGAGCGCGCCGACGACGTAGTTCCCCAGGAAGCCGGGGACCTCGGTGATCGACTGCTGCACGTAGGGCTGGGTGGGCCCGATGCCGACGTAGCCCACGACCTCGGTCTCGGTGCCCTCGGCGGAGGCGTAGACGGTGTTCTCGATCGGGGTGACGGTGAGCTCCTGCTCCTCGCCGTCCCGCTCGATGGTGAAGACGACCGGCTCGTCGGGGCTGCGCTGGATGGTCCGCTGGACCTGGTCCCAGCCGACCTCCGTCTCCTGGGGCACCGGTTCGCCGTCGATGGCCACGATCGTGTCGCCCGGGAGGAGCCCGGCCTTGGCGGCAGGGCTGCGCTCGGGCAGCGCGCACCCGGCGTCGCCGAGCTCGCACGTCCGCCCCTCGGCGGTGATCGGCAGCTCGCAGGCGTTCTCCTCGCCGGCGGTGTCGGCGCCGGCGGGCAGCACGCAGCCGGGCACCCGCTCGATCGTCGTGGACGGCTCGGGGACGCCGAAGGCGGTGAGGACGATCGTGAAGAAGAGGACCGCCAGCACCAGGTTGTGGAACGGCCCGGCGAACATGACGATCACCCGCTGCCACCAGGGCTTCTTGTAGAAGACCCGGTCGCCGTCGGTCGGCAGGACGTCGTTGAGCGCCTGGCCGCGCACCTCGGCGATGAAGCTGCGCATGCGGGTGGCGCGCTTGCTCTCGCCCTCCTCGGCCGGCGGGATCATGCCGACGATGCGGATGTAGCCGCCGAGCGGGACGGCCTTGATGCCGTACTCCGTCTCGCCCCGGGTGCGCGAGAAGATCGTCGGGCCGAAGCCCACCATGAACTGCGGGACGCGCATGCCGAACTTCCGCGCCCAGTAGAAGTGGCCGGCCTCGTGGAAGCCGATCGAGAAGAGCAGCCCGATCGCGAAGGCGACGATCCCCAGGACGCTCAGCAGCAGCCCGCTCAGTTCAGCCTCCGGCGATGACCGCCCGGGCGTGCTCCCGGGCCCACTTCTCCGCCGCCAGGACGTCCTCGACGCAGGTGGGGACGCCGAGGTCCGGCGCGTCGTCGAGGGTACGCGCGACGAGGTCGACGATGCCCCGGAACGACAGCCGACCCGCCACGAAGGCGGCCACGGCCTCCTCGTTCGAGGCGTTGTACAGCGCCGGGACGACACCGCCCGCCTCGCCGGCCGCCCGCGCCAGCCGGACCGCGGGGAAGGCGGCCTCGTCGAGGGGGAAGAACTCCCAGGAGCTCGCTCCTCCCCAGTCCAGCGCCGGCTGGACGACGGGCAGGCGGTCCGGCCAGGCGAGGGCCAGGGCGATCGGCAGCCGCATGTCCGGCGGGCTGGCCTGGGCGATCGTCGCGCCGTCGGCGAACGTCACCATCGAGTGGACGATCGACTGGGGGTGCACCACGACGTCGATGTCGGCGTACGGGACGCCGAAGAGCAGGTGCGCCTCGATCAGCTCCAGGCCCTTGTTGACCAGCGTCGCGGAGTTGATGGTGACGACGGGCCCCATGTCCCACGTGGGGTGGGCCAGGGCCTGCTCGACCGTGACGTCGGCGAGCTGGTCCGCCGTGCGCCCGCGGAACGGGCCGCCGCTCGCGGTCAGCACCAGCCGGGCGACCTCGTCCCGCGCCCCGCCCCGCAGGCACTGGGCCAGCGCCGAGTGCTCGGAGTCCACCGGGACGAGCTGCCCCGGGGCAGCGGCCTCGGTGACGAGCGCGCCGCCGGCGATGAGCGACTCCTTGTTCGCCAGCGCCACGGTGCGGCCGGCCCGCAGCGCCGACAAGGTCGGCCCGAGGCCGATCGAGCCGGTGATCCCGTTGAGGACGACGTCCGCGGGGCGGGCGGCCAGCTCCTCGGCCGCTCGCGGACCGGCCAGGATCTCGGGGAGCGAGTACTCCCCCTTGGCCCAGCCCCGCCGGGAGGCCTCGGCGTAGAAGGCGAGCTGCAGGTCCTGGGCCGCGGTCGCGCGGGCGACGGCGACGGTCCGGACGCCGAGGGCCAGCGCCTGCTCGGCGAGCCGGGCGACGTCCCCTCCCCCGGCGGCCAGGCCGGTGATCTGCAGCCGGTCGGGGTTCTGCTGGGCGACGGCGATCGCCTGCCGGCCGATCGAGCCGGTGGAGCCGAGCAGCGTGACCTGACGGGGTGAACTCACGGGCTGCATCCTTCCCGAGGTCGCAACGCGCCGTCGGCGCGCCACCTCGCCCGGTGTCCGGCGCCGGGGCCTGCCAGAATGACCGTGCCCGCGAACGTGCGGGACGAGCCGGTCGACGAGTGCCATCGAGGAGCAGCGCGTGAGCGAGACCCAGCGGGTCAACCAGCCCGGTCGTGAAGAGGGCGTCGTCCGCGTCGGTGACCACCCGGTCGAGCACGAGCGCCCCGAGGACTGGGGCTGGCACGGCGAGACGGGCAAGAAGGGCCGGATCGGCGCCTGGGTCGCCGTCCTCATCCTCCTGACCTACCTGTTCGGCAACCACGAGGGCCGGATGGAGGACCTCTGGATCGTCGGGATCGCCCTGGTGATGGTGCTGATCCTGGTGTGGGACATCTTCCGGCGGAAGAACGCCTGGCGCAGCCGGTAAGGACGAACCTGTCACGGGTTGCCGTTTGTAGGCTTTTGCCGCTGCAAGGGCAAAACATGGTCGTGTCTCTCTAGATCATCTAGGCCCGACCCGGCGCGGAGCTCGCTAGAAAAGGGCGCACCAGATCCGGAACTCTCCGGGTCGCCGATGCTCCGGAGCGCCCGATGCCCACGCCATTCGCCCGCCTCGCCACGACCACCGGGGTGGCTGCCCTCGTGGCGGCCGCGGGTGTCGTCCTCGCCCCCTCCGCGGCGGCCGACGTCTCGCTGCCCGCCCCCACCGTGGCCCCCGGCACGGTCTCGCCGGGCGGAAGCCTCACCATCTCGGGCACGGGCTGCTCGGCCGCCACCGTGGGCCAGCCGGTCACCGGCGTCGACGCCGGCATCAGCTACGGGCAGGCGGGTGATGGCAAGTCGATCACCCCGGACGCCCAGGGCAACTGGTCGGTGCAGCTGACCCTCCCGGCGACGCTGCCTTCCGGCAAGTACACGGTGTCCGCGTACTGCGGCACCTACAACGGCGACATCGCCTACCCCCAGGTGCAGGCCACCGTCGGTGCGGGCGCGGCCACCGTCACCAAGGCCACCAACGGCGTCGTCACCGTCACCGCGGCGCCCGGGCAGTCCCTGACGCCCGACGCTCCCGCGGCGCCCGGCGAGGTGCGAGTGCTCAAGCTGACCGGCTACGCCCCGGGCGAGGTGGTCAAGCTGGTGCTGCACTCGACCCCGCGGACCATCGGCACGTTCACGGCCGATGCTCAGGGTGTGGTCACGGCCCGCTTCAGCGTGCCCGCCGGCACGCCGGCCGGTGCGCACGAGCTGAAGGTGACGCGCGCCGACGGGAGCGTCGTGTCGTACCCGGTCTCCGTCGCCGCCGGCAAGCGGCTGGCCAGCACCGGTGCCGACGTCACGGTGCCGCTGATCGCCGGCTCGGCGCTCGTCGTCGCCGGCGCCGGGGCCCTCGTGGCCTCGCGTCGTCGCGCTTCCGGAGCTGCGCGGAACTGACAGTGCTCCCCACGTCCACGGACGCCGGCCGGATCCCCTCCGGCCGGCGTCCGTGGCGTCTGCGCCGTGCACGACGCGTCTGCCTCGTCGCGGCCGTGCTGGTCGCGGCCCTGCTCACCAGCGACGCGGCGGTGCTGCAGTCCCGGATCCAGCGGGTCGACGTCGCCCTCCCCGACGGAGCGGGCACCACCTGGGTGCTCCTCGGCACCGACTCCCGGGTCGCGCTGCCGGAGGGCGCCCCCCGCGCGCAATTCGGCACGGCCGAGGACGTCCCCGGTAGCCGTGCCGACGTGATCATCGTGGTGCACGAGGACCACGGGAGGACGACGGTGCTCTCGGTGCCGCGGGATCTCCAGGCCGACCTGGGCGTCCGCCGGATCCGCCTGGCGGTGACGTGGCCCGAAGGGCCGCAGATGACCGTCGACGCGCTCTGCTCCCTCGGGATCGCGACCGACCACCTGATCGCTGTCGACCTCGCCGGGTTCGCCGCGATGGTCGATGCGCTCGGCGGCATCGAGGTGGAGGTCCCGGAACCGGTCCGCGACCCGGCTGCGTCCCTGGAGATCCGGCGGGCCGGACTGCAGCGGGTGGACGGCCGCACGGCATTGGCGCTGGTGCGCTCGCGTCATCCCGAACGGCTCGTCGACGGGACGTGGATCCCCGAGCGCCCCGACCCCGAAGGGCGCTCGGCGGCCGCCGGCGCCGTACTGGCCGCGCTCGCGGCGGCCGCACGCGGGTCGGTGGCCCGTCCGTGGCGTGCCCAGCACCTGGCCTGGACGGCGAGCGGCGCGCTGACCGCGGACACCGGCACCTCGGTCGCCGACCTGGCGGACCTGGCGCTGACTGACGTGTCCGATGCCCAGGTGCTTCCGGCAGAGGTGGTCGACGAGGAGGGCTTGCGCCGTCGCGCCGACGAGGAGACCACAGCCGTGCTGGCCGCCGCCGGGATGTCCTGCTCCCGTTGAGCCGGATCAGGCGACGGCGACGCCGATCGCCGAGCCGATCGCGTACGTCACGCCCGCCGCGAGCGCGCCGAACAGCAGCTGCCGGAGGCCGGCGAACCACCACGGCCGCGGGGTGAACCGCGACGACAGGGCACCCGCGGCCAGCAGCCCCAGCCCGCCGCACAGCAGGGCGACCCACAGCAGCGAGGCCCCGAGGAGGTACGGCACCAGCGGCAGCAGCGCGCCGGTGCCGAACGTGAAGAAGGAGGAGACCGCCGCCGTCATCGGCGAGGGCTTGTCCTCCGGGTTGAGCCCCAGCTCGGCGACGACGTGCAGCCGCAGGGCCGTCTCCGGGTCGCGGGACAGCTGGACGGCGACCTTGCGCGCCAGGCGGTCGTCGACCCCGCGCACCCGCAGCATCTCGATCAGCTCGGCGAGCTCCCCCTCGGGGTTGCGCTCGAGCTCGCGGCGTTCCTTCTCGACCTCGAGGTCGAGCTGCTCGTTCTGCGTCTTCACCGAGGTGTACTCGCCGAGCGCCATGGAGATGGCGCCGGCCACGAGGCTCGCCGTCCCCGCCAGCACGATGGCCCGCGGCGCGGCACCCCCGCCGCCCACCCCGGCGACGAGCGCGGTGTTGGTGACCAGGCCGTCCATGGCGCCGAAGACGGCGGCGCGCAGCCAGCCGCCGGAGACGTCCCCGTGGCTGTGCTCGTGCGCCTCCGCGTCGGCCGGCGCCGAGTTCACGCGTCGCCCTCGGCGCCCAGCTCCACCGGCGGCTCGACCGACGGCACCGGCACGGCCACGCTGGGCACGCCCTCGACCCGGTCGGCGGCGGCCAGCTGCCCGCAGGCGCCGTCGATGTCCTGTCCCCGGGTGTCGCGGACCGTCGTCGCCACCCCGGCGGCGCGCAGCCGGGCGACGAACTCGCGCTGCGCCGGCAGGGGGCTGGCGTCCCACGGGCTGCCCGGCGTCGGGTTGAGCGGGATGAGGTTCACGTGCGCGAGCTTCCCGGCCAGCAGCTTGCCGAGCAGGTCGGCCCGGAAGGGCTGGTCGTTCACGTCGCGGATCAGCGCGTACTCGATCGAGTACCGGCGGCCGGTCTTGCGCGCGTAGGCGTCCGCGGCGTCGATGACCTCGGCGACCTTCCAGCGGGTGTTGATCGGCACGAGGGTGTCGCGGAGCTCGTCGTCGGGCGCGTGCAGGCTTACCGCGAGGGTGACGTTGCGCCCCTCGTCGGTGAGCCGGCGGATCGCCGGCACCAGGCCCACCGTGGAGACGGTAACCGAGCGCTGCGACAGCCCCAGCCCGTGCGGGGCGGGCGTGAGCAGCGCGTCGAGCGTCTTGCGCACCCGGGCGTAGTTCGCCAGCGGCTCCCCCATGCCCATGAAGACGACGTTGGAGAGCCGCCCGGGCCCGCCGTCGATCTCCCCGTTCGCCATCGCGGCCGCAGCAGCGACCGCCTGGCCGATGATCTCGGCGGCGGACAGGTTGCGGGTCAGGCCCTGCTGGCCGGTCGCGCAGAACGGGCAGGCCATCCCGCAGCCGGCCTGGCTGGAGATGCAGACCGTCGCGCGGTCGGGGTAGCGCATGAGGACGCTCTCGACGAGGGCGCCGTCGTGCAGCCGCCACAGCGTCTTGCGGGTCCGCCCGTTGTCGGCCGTCTGGTGGCGGACGACGGTCAGCAGCCCCGGCAGCAGCGCCTCGGTCAGCGCCTCGCGGGAGGCCGCCGGCAGGTCGGTCATCTGCGCCGGGTCGGTGACGCCGCGGAAGAAGTGGCGGGCCAGCTGGTCGGCCCGGAACGCCGGCTGGCCGAGTTCGGTGACCGCCGCGCGGGCCTCCTCGGGCGACAGGTCGGCGAGGTGGCGCGGGGGCATCCCGCGGCGCGGGGCGTCGAAGACGAGCGGAAGGGCAGTCATGGCGCCGCCCATGGTCCCACTAGCGTGGCCCGGATGGCCGAGCGCGAGACAGACCTCACCCCGCCGGAGGCACCGCTCGACACCGTCGGGGTCGGTCCGTGGGAGGGACCGTGGCCGTCCGCCCCCCGGTACGACCCCGAGCTGCTCGCGCACGGGGACCGCCGCAACGTCGTCGACGCGTACCGCTACTGGACCGTCGAGGCGATCGTCGCCGACCTCGACCGCCGCCGGCACCCCTTCCACGTCGCCATCGAGAACTGGCGGCACGACCTGAACATCGGCACCGTGGTCCGGACCGCCAACGCCTTCCTCGCCGAGGCGGTGCACATCATCGGGCGGCAGCGCTGGAACCGCCGGGGGGCGATGGTCACCGACCGGTACCAGCACGTGCGCCACCACCCGGACGTGGACGGGCTCGTCGCGTGGGCCCGGGCGGCCGGATTGCCACTGCTCGCCGTCGACAACCTGCCGGGAGCCCGGCCGCTGGAGACGGCCGAGCTCCCTCGGGCGTGCGTGCTGCTGTTCGGGCAGGAGGGCACCGGCCTCTCGGACGAGGCCCGGGACGCGGCCGACGGCGTGCTCTCGATCGCCCAGTTCGGCTCGACCCGGTCGATCAACGCGGGCGTCGCGGCGGGCATCGCCATGCACGCCTGGATCAGGCAGCACGCCGGCGGAGAAGTGCCAGCAGGCCGATGACCACGACGTCGACGGCCATGAAGAGGACCGCCTCCGGCTCGTCGTAGACGGTCAGCTTCACCGCGCTGAACACCAGGTCGAGGGCCAGCACGGCGCCGAGCGCCGGCACGACGCGAGCGTCGCGGCCGAGCCGGACCGCGGCGACGAGGAAGGCGATCGCGAGGGCGGTCGACCAGACGCCGACGGACCAGTCGCCCAGTCCCTCGGGGTCACCGCCCTGCTCGGCGGTGGCGAAGAAGAGGAAGTACGCGGTGCCGCCGAGCTTGAAGGCACCGAAGGCCCCGAGCAGGATCCGCGTGCCCCGGAGCAGGGCGGACCGGGTGCGGGACGGAGCGGCGACGGGGGCGGGAGCAGTGGTGGTGGGCATGGGGTTCTCCTGGGCGAGGGGTGGAACGGCGCCGGGAACGCTAGGAACCGGCGCCCGCCCGCCGCATCGATCCCGGGGCTGCTTCCGCGGTCAGCCCCAGGGCTGATGTCACGGGCCCCCGGCCGCCCTACTCTTCGGCCCCGTGGCCCCGTCGTCGCAACCCCGTCCGGCCCTGCCGCCGCGGTCCGACGTCGTCCTGGCCGCCGTCCTCTGCGCCCTCTCGCTGGTGCAGGTCGCGATCGCCCCCATCGCCCACCCGGTGGTGTCGGTGCTGGTCGCCGTGGGCTCGACCGCGCCGCTGGCCTGGCGGCGGGTGTTCCCCTCGACCGCGGCCCTGGCGATGACGGCGGTCTGGACGATCCCGACGACGGACGGCTTCCTGCTGCTCGGCTACGTCATCGCCGGGCTGCTCTTCTACTCCGTGGGCGCCTACGCGACGGGGACGTGGCGGATCCTCGGCGTCTGCACCGTCGGTCTCGTCGTCGGAGTGGTGCTGACCCTCCTGGGCCCCGAGCACCCGACCGCCGCGATCGGCGCGGCGCTCGTGGTCGTCGGCCCCGCGGCCGCGGGGCGGCTGGTCGCCCACCAGCGCGAGCAGAACCGGCGCCTGCGGGAGCTCACCTCGCAGCTGCTGCGCGAGCGGGCCCTGGCCGAGCGCACCGCCGTCGCCGAGGAGCGGGCCCGCATCGCCCGGGAGCTGCACGACGTCCTCGGGCACGAGGTGACGGTCATCGCGCTCCAGGCCGACGCCGCCGCGGCCGCGCTGGCCAAGGCGCCCGACCGGGCCGCCGCGCCGATCGCCGCCATCCGGCGGTCGGCCGCCGAGGCGCTGACCGAGATGCGCCGCGCGGTCGGTCTGCTTCGCGACGACGCGGACGGCGCGCTGCGGCCCCAGCCGGGGCTCGCCGACGTGCCGGCGCTCGTCGAGCAGCACCGGGCGGCCGGCGGTCCGGTGGAGCTCACCTTCCGGCCGCCGTCCCGGCCGCTGCACGCCAGCGTCGGGCTCGCCGGCTACCGGCTGGTCCAGGAGGCGCTCACCAACGCCTCCCGGCACGCGCCCGGCTCGCCGGTCCGGGTCTGCGTCGACGGCGACGGGCCCGCCGTGGTGGTCGAGGTGGTCAACGACGCCGGTACCGCGGCCGGCTCCCCCGGCTCGGGCTTCGGCCTGGTGGGCATGCGGGAACGGGTGCGCGTCCTCGGCGGCGAGCTGGACGCCGGGCCCCGCGCCGACGGCGGCTTCGGGTTGCGGGCCCGGCTCCCGGTCGACGTCCCGGCACCGCGATGACCACGGTGGTGCTGGTCGACGACCAGCAGCTGATCCGCGACGGCCTCCGGCTCATCCTCGAGCTGGCCGGGATGCAGGTCCTGGGCGAGGCGGCGGACGGGGCGGAGGGCGTCCGGCTGGTCCTGGACACCGAGCCGGACGTCGCCCTGATGGACATCCGCATGCCGGAGCTGGACGGCGTCGAGGCGACGCGGCGGATCGTCGCGTCCGGCAGCCGGACCCGGGTGCTGGTGCTGACCACCTTCGAGGGCGAGGAGCTGACCTTCCGCGCCCTGGAGGCGGGCGCCACCGGCTACCTGCTCAAGGACGCCGGGGGCGAGCGGCTGGTCGCGGCCGTGGAGGCGGCGGCCGCCGGGGAGATGCCGCTGGCGCCGACGGTGGTCGCCCGGCTGGTCGCCTCCTACGTCCGCCGGCCACCGGGCCCCGCACCCGGCGCCGACCGCCTCGGCACGCTGAGCGAGCGCGAGCGCGACGTCCTGGCGCTGGTGGGCGCCGGGCGCTCCAACCCCGAGATCGCCGCGGAGCTGTTCATCTCCCTGGCGACGGTGAAGAGCCACGTCCGGCACATCCTGGCGAAGCTGGACCTCCGCGACCGGCCGCAGGCGATCGTGCTGGCGCACGAGTGCGGCCTGGTCGGATCCGGCTGACCGGTGGCCCCGGGGCTGCGCGGGGAGCCCGCCGCCGCCAGGCTGTCGGCCATGAGCCGTCTCGCCGACGTCGACCTCTCGCTGAAGATGTCCAAGAAGGAGGGCAAGGCCGAGCTGAAGGCCGCCCAGGAGCGCCTGGTCCACCTGAGGCTGCTGCTCGGTGGGCAGATCGGCCCCGGAGAGCTCGGACCTCCGCTGCTGGTGCTGTTCGAGGGCTGGGACGCCTCCGGGAAGGGCGGCGCCATCCAGCGCCTCGTGGAGGAGCTCGACTCCCGGCACGTCCGGGTCGCGCAATTCGCCGCCCCCTCCTCCGACGAGAAGCGGCACCACTTCCTGTGGCGGTTCTGGCCCGTGCTGCCCGGCTGGGGAGGCATGGCCGTCCTCGACCGCACCTGGTACGGCCGGGTCCTCGTCGAGCGGGTCGAGGGCTTCGCCCCCGAGGAGGCCTGGCAGCGCGCCTACGCCGAGATCGTCGACCTCGAGACGACGCTGGCGGCGGAGGGCACCATCATCGTCAAGTTCTGGATGCACCTGTCCCCCGAGGAGCAGCTCCGCCGGTTCGAGTCACGGCAGGACGACCCGTACCGCGCGTGGAAGCTGACCGAGGAGGACTGGCGCAACCGCGAGAAGCGGCCCGCGTACGAGGCCGCCGTCGAGGACATGCTCGAGCGCACCGACCACCCGGCAGGCCCGTGGCACGTCATCGCGGCGGAGGACAAGCGGTGGGCGCGTGTCGCGGTGGTCCGTACGGTGTGCCACGCGATCGAGACCGCGCTGGAGGCGCGCGGGATCGACGCCGACCCCCCGCTGACCTGACCGGAGGCAGCACGCTGTTCGTCCACCTGATCGAGCCCGCCGACTGGCGCGCGGCGCTGGGCCGGGGAGCCGTGCGGCCGCCCTCCCTCGACGCGATGGGATTCGTGCACCTTTCGGCGCCCGACCAGGTGCACGTGCCGGCCCAGGCGCTCCACCCGGGCCGCCGCGACCTGCTGCTGCTGGTGGTCGACCCCGCCCGGCTGACCGACGAGGTGCGGGTCGAGCCCGGCGTGCCGGCCGACCCGGGGAGCAGGCTGTTCCCGCACCTCTACGGGCCGCTGCCGACCAGCGCCGTCGTCGCCGTCGTGCCGTACCGGCCGCCGGTCGCGCCGGTGCTCCCTGCTCCCGACGACGTGCCGGGCCGGACCCTGGCCCTCTACGCCTCCCTGCCGGTGCGGCGCGCCGTCGGCATCGGTGACGTGCCCGGCGGTGTCGCGGTCCTCGACCCGGACTTCGCCCATTCCCGGGACAACAACCGGCTGGTCCTCACCTCGCCGGTGAACGCCGACGCGATCGAGAACGCCGCCGCCGAGGTGGCCGGCAACGCCGGCTGGCCCAGCCGGACGGCGACCCTGCTGTGGCCCGGCGCGGACGAGGTCGCGGCGGAGCTGGGGCGGCGCGGGTGGGAGGTCGAGGAACTGCTCCTCATGGCCCGGCGGCCGGCCGTCCTCCCCGGGGCCGGGCGAGCCGAGGTGGTCCCGCAGCGCGAGGTGCACGAGCTCTGGGACGAGTCGTGGCGCCGCGACCTCGCCGGCCTCGGCCCTCAGCTCGACCGGGTGGTGGCCCAGCTCATCGGGCGCGAGGTGCTCAACGACCGGGTGCTCGCGGTGAGCGACGTGGTGGTCCGGGAGGACGGCCGGGTCGTCGCCGCCGCGCAGCTGCGGATCGACGGCGCGACGGCGGCCATCGAATCGGTCATGACCGATCCCGCCTCCCGTGGCCGTGGCCACGGGGACGCCGTCCTGGCGACGACCCTCCAGCTGGCCGTCGACGCCGGCTGCGACCTGGTGGTGTTGGAGGCGGACGCGCGGGACTGGCCGCGGGACTGGTACGCCCGGCGCGGGTTCCAGCCGGTGGGCACCACGTGGAGCGCCAACCGGCCGGCGTGAGCCTCAGACCGGGGCGAGGACCGACAGGAGCAGGTAGGCCACCGCCGCCGAGGGCAGCAGCGAGTCGAGGCGGTCCATGATCCCGCCGTGGCCGGGCAGCAGGTTGCCCATGTCCTTGATGCCCAGGTCGCGCTTGATCAGCGACTCCCCC
The DNA here is from genome assembly GCF_054050495.1 of Blastococcus sp. SYSU D00922. NCBI lineage: Bacteria > Bacillati > Actinomycetota > Actinomycetes > Geodermatophilales > Geodermatophilaceae > Blastococcus > Blastococcus sp. SYSU D00922. Next base: position 233,766 of record NZ_JBJGZL010000005.1, on the reverse strand, counting down.
AGGTCCCCGACCGTGGCCGACACGGCGAGGGCGGCGCCGAACACGAGCCCGCCCCACCACGGACCGTCGAGGCCCAGGACGACGAACGCGCTCGCGATCAGCATGCAGGCGGCCACCGAGCCGGCGAAGCCCTCCCACGACTTCTTCGGGCTTATGCTCGGCGCCATCGGGTGCTTGCCGAACATGACGCCGGCCGCGTAGCCGCCGACGTCGCTGGCGATCACCGTGGCGATGAACGCGATGACCCGCCAGGCCCCGTCGTCGGGGACGAGCAGCAGGACGGCGAACCCCGCCAGCAACGGCACGTACAGCGCGACGAGGATCCCCGACGCGGCGTCGTTCAGGTAGCCCGCCGGCCCGTGCCCGAGCCGCCAGAGCACGACCGCCAGCGACGTGAGCAGGAAGCCCACGACGAGCCCGGTCGGTCCCCTCGTCCAGGCCAGCCCCTCCATCAGCAGGGCGCCGACCAGCAGCGGGACGAGCGGCGGGTGGAACCGGCCGGCACCGAGTGCCTTCGTCAGCTCCCAGACGGCGACGAGGATCGCCGCGACGAGGACGGCGAGGAAGGCCGGCCGCCAGATGAACAGCGACGCGAGGATGAGCGCGACGAGGCTGACGCCGACGCCGATCGCGGCCCGCAGGTCACGGCCGGCGCGCCCGCCGGCAGGACGCTCGGTCACCGGCAGCACCTCCTCGGCCGCCGGCTCGTCCACCGAGGGCGGGACGACGGCGGTGGGCAGCTGGTCGGTCACCGGCGCCGGGTCGGCGGGGCGCAGCGGCGGGGCGGGCCGGTCGCCGACGATCGGCACCGGGCCGGTGTCGCCGTCCTCCGGCTCCTGCCACCCCCTCCCCTGCCGCCACGAGGCGCCGAGGGTGTCCGCGCTCGGCTCCGCACCACCACCGAAGCGCGGCAACGGCGAGGTGCCCGGCCCGGAGGTCCCGGGTCGGTCGGCGGCGGACGACGGAGTCACTGCGGTGAGTCAGGCAGTCGGCGGTCAGACCTCGAGGAGCTCCGACTCCTTGTTCTTCATCGCCTCGTCGATGCCGTGCACGTGCTGCTCGGTGAGGTGGTCGAGCTCCTTCTCGGCGCGGCGGACCTCGTCCTCACCGGCCTCGCCGTCCTTGGCGATGCGGTCGAGCTCGTCCTTCGCCCGGCGGCGGATGTTGCGGATGGCGACCTTGGCGTCCTCGCCCTTGGCGCGCGCCTGCTTCACCAGGTCGCGGCGGCGCTCCTCGGTCAGCTGCGGGAAGACCACGCGGAGGATCTGGCCGTCGTTCGTCGGGTTGACGCCGAGGTCGCTGTCCCGGATGGCCCGCTCGATCGCCTGCAACTGGCTCATGTCGTAGGGCTTGATGACGGCCATGCGCGCCTCGGGCACGGTGATCGACGCCATCTGCGGCACCGGGGTGTAGGCGCCGTAGTAGTCGACCATGATCTTGTTGAACATCGACGGGGCAGCACGGCCGGTGCGCACCGAACCGAGGTCCTCGCGGGCGACCGACAGGGCCTTGTCCATCCGCTCCTCGGCGTCGAGCAGGGTGTCGTCGATCACGGGTCTTCCCTCCATCGGCGATGGGCGCCGGCGCCCATCGTCATCCTCTTCGTACTGACAGGCTCAGGCGGGCTGGCTGATCAGCGTGCCGATCTTCTCACCTGCGGTCGCCCGCGCGATGTTGCCGTCACGCAGCAGGTTGAACACGACGATCGGCATCTGGTTGTCCATGCACAGGCTGATGGCCGTGGCGTCGGCGACCTTGAGCTGCTTGGCCAGCACCGTGGCGTAGTCGAGGTCGTCGTACATGACGGCGTCGGGGTTGGTGCGCGGGTCGTCGTCGTAGACGCCGTCCACCCCGTTCTTGCCCATGAGCAGCACCTGGCACTCGATCTCCAGCGCCCGCTGGGCGGCGACCGTGTCGGTCGAGAAGTACGGCATGCCGGCACCGGCACCGAAGATCACCAGGCGCCCCTTCTCCAGGTGCCGGATCGCCTTGCGCGGGATGTAGGGCTCGGCGACCTGCCCCATCGTGATCGCCGACTGGACGCGGGTCTCGAGACCGGCCTTCTCGCAGAAGTCCTGGAGGGCCAGGCAGTTCATGACCGTGCCGAGCATGCCCATGTAGTCGGCCTTGGTGCGGTCCATGCCGGCCTGGCTGAGCTCGGCACCGCGGAAGAAGTTGCCGCCGCCCATGACCACCGCGACCTGGGTGCCCTTGGCGACGACCTCGGCCAGCTGCTCGGCGATGTTGCGGACGATGCCGGCGTCGACGCCGACCTTGCCGCCACCGAAGGTCTCACCGGAGAGCTTGAGCAGCACCCGCTGGTAGCCGCTGCCGTCGGCGGGCTGGAAGGCGGTGGGGGCGGACAGCGGAGGTGTGGTGTCGGTCAACGCGTCATCCCTCGTTCGACGTCAGTTGGTTGATCCTGCCGCACATGCGAACGGCCCCGCTCCCGGATCACGGGGGCGGGGCCGTTCACGTGCCTGTCAGGCCTGGCCGACCTCGAAGCGGGCGAACCGCTCCACGGTCAGGCCTGCCTCGTCGACGATCTGCTTGACCGTGCGCTTCGGCTCGGTGATCGACGGCTGCTCGAGCAGGACGAAGTCCTTGTAGAAGGCGTTGACGCGGCCCTCGACGATCTTGCTGATCGCCTGCTCCGGCTTGCCCTCCTCCTTCGCGGTCTGCTCGGCCACGCGGCGCTCGGTCTCGACGGCCTCGGCCGGGACCTCGTCGCGGGTGAGGTAGCGCGGGCGGGCCGCGGCGATGTGCATCGCCAGGCTGCGCGCGGCGTCCTCGCTGCCGCCGGAGTACTGCACCGCGACACCGATGGCCGGGGGCAGGTCGGTGGCCCGCTTGTGCAGGTAGGTGGCGGTGCTGCCCTCGAACGCGGCGAACCGGCTGAGGACGAGCTTCTCGCCGATGCGGGCCGACTCGCCCTCGACCAGCGCGGCGACGGTCTGGCCGTCGACGTCGCTGCTCAGGAGGGACCCGGCGTCGGTGGCCTTGTTCGTCAGGCCGATCTCGAGCAGGCGCTCGGCCAGCGCGATGAAGTCCGCGTTCTTGGCGACGAAGTCGGTCTCGCAGTCGAGCTCGAGCAGCGCGCCGTCCTTGCTGACGACGATGCCGTTGGTCGTGGAGCGCTCGAGGCGCTTGCCGACGTCCTTGGCGCCCTTGACGCGCAGGAGCTCGACGGCCTTGTCGAAGTCGCCGTCGGCCTCGGTGAGCGCCTTCTTGCAGTCCATCATGCCGGCGCCGGTGGCGTCGCGGAGACGCTTGACGTCGGCGGCGGTGAAGTCAGCCATGTCTCTTCCTCTGTGGTCCGTGGGTGGTGCGGGCGCGCCGCGGCGCCGTCCCCCGCTCAGGGGGACGGCGCCGTGCGATCAGCCGTTCTGCGCGCCCTGGGTGCCGGTGCTGGTGTCGCCGGTGGCGGGCACGCCCTCGACCGGGGCGACCTCGTTCGCGGTGACCTCGGCCGGCTGGGCCGGCGTCTCCGGCAGCGGGGTCGCGGCGGCGTCCCCACCGGTCAGGAGCTCGCGCTCCCAGTCGGCCAGGGGCTCGTCGCCACCGATGACCGGCTCGGCCGCCTCGCCGCGACCGGCGTCGGCCTGCGCGGCGGAGCGGGCCATGAGGCCCTCGGCGACGGCGTCGGCGATGACCCGGGTCAGCACGGTGATGCTGCGGATCGCGTCGTCGTTGCCCGGGATCTTGTAGTCGACCTCGTCGGGGTCGCAGTTGGTGTCGAGGATCGCCACCACCGGGATGTTCAGCTTGCGCGCCTCGCCGACGGCGATGTGCTCCTTCTTGGTGTCCACGATCCAGATGGCGCTGGGCACCTTCTGCATGTCGCGGATACCGCCGAGGCTGCGCTCGAGCTTGGCCTTCTCGCGGCTGAGGACCAGCTGCTCCTTCTTGGAGAGGCTGACCAGGGCGCCGGTCTGCTCGAGGTCCTCGAGCTCCTTGAGGCGCTGCAGCCGCTTGTGCACGGTGGAGAAGTTGGTGAGCATGCCGCCCAGCCAGCGCTGGTTGACGTAGGGCATGCCGACGCGGGTGGCCTGCTCGGCCACGACCTCCTGCGCCTGGCGCTTGGTGCCGACGAACAGGATCGAGCCGCCGTGGGCGACCGTCTGCTTGACGAACTCGTAGGCGTTGTCGATGTACCCCAGCGTCTGCTGCAGGTCGATGATGTAGATGCCGTTGCGCTCGGTGAAGATGAACCGCTTCATCTTCGGGTTCCAGCGGCGGGTCTGGTGACCGAAGTGCACGCCGCTGTCGAGCAGCTGCTTCATGCTGACGACTGCCATTGCAGCCTCTCTCGTTCGCACGCGGCCAGGGGCCGCGCTTCTCGGTTGTCGCTGCGCACCGGGTGGTGCACCGCCCTGGCGTCCGGCCGCGCCACACCCCCGGCGGTTGCCCGTCGGGACCGAGGTGGCGACTGCCCCGCCTGATCCGGCGGGAAGAGGACGCGCGAAGTCGACCCGACTGCTCGGGCCGCACCGGACAGCATACGCGAGGATCGGCGACCAGTTCCCCAGCGGGATGGGCCATCCACAGACCCCGTCCAGCCGGCCCACCGCTGTCCTCCGTGGACGACGGTCGTCCCGTGCGTCCACGCCTCCTGCTGCTGCTGATGGCCGCTCTCGTGGCGCTGCCGGCATCGGCCACCGCCGCCCCCGTACCGCCGGCCGACCCGGTTCCTGCCGGGACGCTGTGGGGCCCGCCCCTGGACGGGCCGCTGTCGGTGACCCGACCCTTCGACCGGCTGCCGCACCCGTACGCGGCCGGGCACCGCGGCGTCGACCTGCTGGGGGCGCCGGCCGACCGGGTGCTGGTGGCAGGTGACGGGGTCGTCGTGTTCGCCGGGATGGTGGCGGGCCGTCCCGTGGTCAGCATCGACCACGTCGGCGGGCTGCGGACGACGTACGAGCCGGTGGACGCCTCCGTCGCCGCCGGGCAGCAGGTGGCCCGGGGCTCGCCGATCGGGACCCTAGGGATCGGTCACGCGGGCTGCCCCGTCCAGGCATGCCTGCACTGGGGCCTGCGCCGCGGCGAGACCTACCTGGACCCGATGGTGCTGCTGCGCCCACCCCGCGTGCGGCTGCTGCCGCCCGACCCGCCCGTCGGGAGAGGTCGCGCCGGACCACGTCCCCAGGGCCCGCCACTACCCTCCCGCCATGGTCGTTCCGGACGACACCGCTCCCCGCTGGCCGCGTCTGCCGGCGGGCCGCGGGCACTACGAGAGCTACTACCTGCGCGCCGTCGACCGCGATCAGCCGCGCGGGCTGTGGATCCGGTACACGGTCCTCGTGCCTCCCGACGGCCCGCCGACCGGCCAGCTGTGGTTCACCCTGTTCGACCGGACGGCACCCCGCCCCTGGGCGATCCGGGTCGACGTGGGCGAGCCGGCGACGGGCGACGGCGCGTGGATCCGGCTCGGCGAGAGCACCTTCGGGCCCACCGAGCTCGTCGGAGCGGCCGCGGTCGACGGCCGACGTGTCTCTTGGTCGCTGCGCCACTCCTCCGCCGAGGCGCCGCTGCGCCACCTGCCCCGCGACTGGATGTACTCGTCGCGGCAGCCGCGCACGAAGCTGCTGTCCCCGAGCCCCTCGGCGCTGGTCGACGGCGAGGTGGAGGTGGACGGGCGGCGGATCGACGTGTCCGGCTGGGTCGGCATGGTCGGCCACAACTGGGGCGAGGAGCACGCCGAGGAGTGGATCTGGCTCTCGGGGCTCGGCTTCGCCGGCACGTGGCGGGACACCTGGTTCGACGTGGCCATCGGCCGCGTGCGCCTGGGCCCGCTCACGTCGCCCTGGGTGGCGAACGGCGCCCTGAGCGTCGGTGGGCACCGGTACGTGCTCGGCGGGCTCCGTCGCCGTGTCCGCGTCGAGGCCTCCGACGACCGGTGCTCGGTGCTGATCCCCGGCCCCCGCGGGATCGTCGTCGGCGCGACCGCGTCGGCCCCGCCGGAGGCGTTCGTCGAGTGGGACTACGCGAGCCCGGACGGTGCGGTGTCCCGCGTGCTCAACTGCTCGGTCGCCGACCTCGCGCTGAGCCTGGACCGCCCCGGCGCCCAGACCGTGGAACTCCTCGCCGACGGCAGCGCCGCCTACGAGCTGGGCCGGCGAGCGCCCTCGTCCTGAGTCCTGAGCGCGACCATCGCGTCGGCCACCTGGTGCTCCCGGCCGGCGCCCTCGCGCCGGAGGCCCGCGATGACGCCGGCGACGTCGGCGTCGTCCCTGTTCTGGCTGAGCTTCGCCTTGCCCTCCACGCGCTCGACGGAGACCTCGATGCCGACGATGGCCTTCAGCTGCTTCTCGACGAACCGCTCCGGGGCGTCGCCGACCTGCCAGGGCTGGTCGCGGCGCTGCTCGTTGAGGTCCGTCAGACGCGTGACGGCGTCGAGCAGCCACTCGGGGTCGTGGTGCACCCGGGCTCGTCCGGTGAGGTGGACGGCGGAGTAGTTCCAGGTGGGGACGACCCGCCCGTGCTCGGCCTTGGAGGGGTACCAGGCGGCCGAGACGTAGGCCTCTGGCCCGCTGACGACGGCCAGCGCGGGTGCGCCGTCGCCGATCGTGCGCCAGTGCGGGTTCGCCCGGGCCATGTGCATCACGAGGCGGTCACCGTCCCAGACCACCGGGAGCAGCGTGGCGGCCGGGAAGCCGTCGTCGCCGACGGTCACCAGCTGCGCCGACCCCACCGCGGCGACGAGCCGGCGGATCTCGTCGCCGTCGTCCATGGCGTTGAACCGCGGGACGTACACGGCGATCAGGCGATGTCGGCGAGCTTCGTGCGCAGGTGCAGCACCGCCTTCGTGTGCAGCTGGCAGATGCGGCTCTCGGTGACGCCGAGGACGCGGCCGATATCGGCGAGCGTGAGGCCCTCGAAGTAGTAGAGGCTCACGACGACCTTCTCGCGATCGGGCAGCTGCTCGACGGCGCGGGCCAGCAGCTGGCGGGCCTCGCCGTGCTCGGCCATCGCCTGCGGGTCGAGGGCGCTGGAGTCCTGGAGCGTGTCGCCGAGACTGGGGGCGCCGCCGCCGTCCTCGTCGGTGAGCAGCTCGTCGAGCGCGACGACGTTGACGAGGGACAGCTGGCCGAGGAACTTGCGGATCTCCTCGACGTCCATGTCCATCTCGTCGGCGACCTCTTCGTCGGTCGGCGTCCGGTGCAGGCGCGCCTCCAGCTCAGCGACGGTGCGCTCGAACTGGCGGGCCTTCATGCGGACCGACCGCGGGATCCAGTCGGTGTTGCGCAGCTCGTCGATGATCGCGCCCCGGATGCGGGCCATCGCGTAGCTCTCGAACTTCACCTCCCGGGTGGGCTCGAAGCGGGTGATCGCGTCGATCAGCCCAAAGGTGCCGTAGGAGACGAGGTCGGCCTGCTCCACGTGCGCGGGCAGACCGCTGCCGACCCGGCCGGCGACGTACTTGACCAGCGGCGCGTAGTGGAGGATCAGCCGGTCCCGCAGCTCGGGCGCGCGGTCGGCAACGTAGTCGGCCCAGAGCTGGGCCAGCATGGCGTCGGTGTCCTCCTGGGACTCCTCGTCGTACTCGTCGAGCCGGTGGATGGTGGCCTCAGGCACGATCGCGCTCCTCGGTGCTGATGGTCGTTCCTCCCCCGTGCGGCCCTACCCCGTCGGTGGCCCCTGCCGTTTCGTATCGGCAACGGGCTCGGCGTCTCAAGCCCGGGGATGCGCTTGCGCGTGGACGGCACGGAGCCGTTCGACCGTCACGTGCGTGTAGATCTGGGTCGTCGCGAGGCTAGCGTGGCCGAGCAGTTCCTGTACCGACCGCAGGTCGGCACCGCCCTCCAGCACGTGCGTGGCGGCGGAGTGCCGCAGCCCGTGGGGGCCGATGTCCGGTGCGCCCTCCGTGCCGGCGACCGCGGCGTGCACGGTCCGTCGGACCTCCCGAGGGTCGAGTCGGCGGCCCCGGGCGCCCAGCAGGAGCGCCGGGCCGGAGTCCGGGGTGGCCAGTGCGGGGCGGCCGCGGGTCAGCCAGGCGTCCAGGGCCCGTTCGGCCGGAACCCCGAAGGGCACGCTGCGCTCCTTGCTGCCCTTGCCGAGGACCCGGAGCAGCCGGCGGCCGCGGTCGACGTCGTCGACGTCCAGGCCGACGAGCTCGCTCACCCGGATCCCGCTGGCGTAGAGCAGCTCCAGCACGAGGGCGTCCCGGAGGCCGATCGGCTCGTCCGCGCCGGCCTTGGACTCCATGACCGCCTTCGCCTGCTCGGGCGCCAGCACGCCCGGAAGGGCGCGATGCGCCTTGGGGCTCACCAGGCGCAGGCCGACGTCCTCCGGGGTGAGCCCGGCCCGGCGGAGCCAGGCGGTGAACGAGCGGGCCGAGGCCGCGTGCCGCGCGATGGTGGCCCGGCTGTGGCCCCGGGTGCGGCCCTGGGCCAGCCAGCTGCGCAGGGTGGGGAGGTCCAGGTCGTGCACCTGGGCACCGCCGCGGCGCGCCAGGTGGTCGAGCAGCGCGACCGCGTCGGCCACGTAGCCCCGGACGGTGTGGGCGGAGACGTCGCGCTGCGTGCGCAGGTGGTCCTCGTATCCCTCCAGCGCCGCGGCGAGGGGCGCCGGCAGGGCCGCCCGCACGTCCGCAGTCCCCGAAGTCACCCGCCGACGGTCCGACGACGCCTCCTGCTCGTCAAGCCGCCGCGCCGGGTCCCGGGGGCCGGCGGAGCCGCCAGCCGGTCCCGGTCCACTCCACGAGATCGGCGAGCTCGAGCGCCGGCAGGACCCGCAGCACGTCCAGGACGCCGCACCCGGCGACAGCGGCCAGCCGCTCGGGGCTCACCCCCGTGCGCACGGGGCAGGCGTCCAGCACCCGCACCGCGACGTCCGACAACCCGTCCCGCGGCGACGAGGGGCCCTGGAGCGGCGGCGCCAGGTCGTCCCCGAGGCGTCCCACCGCCTCGATCACGTGCGCGGCCGAGGACACCAGCACGGCGTGCAGCTTCTCGTCGCGCAGGAGCTCGTGGCAGCCGACGCTCATCGCCGACGTGACGGGACCGGGCACGACGAGCACCTGTCGGCCGAGATCCTGCGCGCGGCGAGCCGTCGCCTGCGCGCCGGAGCGAGCGGCCGCCTCGACGACGACGGTCCCGCGGGTGAGGGCGGCGATGAGCCGGTTGCGGACGAGGAACCGGTGCCGCAGCGGCGCGCAGCCGGGCGCCCACTCGCTGACCAGCAGCCCGTACTCGGCGATCCGGTGGAACAGCGCCCCGTGGGCAGCGGGATAGGGCCGGTCGACGCCGCAGGAGAGCACCGCCAGGGTCGGCGCCTCCGCGGCGAGCGCACCGCGGTGCGCCGCGGCATCGATGCCGAATGCGCCACCGGAGACCACCGTCCACCCCCGCTGCCCGAGCTGGTGACCCAGCTCGGCGGCCACGTGCTCGCCGTAGGCGGTCGATGCCCGGGACCCGACGATCGCCACCGACCGGTCGACCAGCTCGTCGAGCCGCGGCGTACCTCGCACCCACAACGCGAGCGGGGGCACGAGTGCCTTCGTCCGGTCCGACTGGTTCCTCGGCTCCTCGGGCTCCGCGCTGACGGCGACGGTGAGGGCATGCAGCGGCAGGGCCGGCCACTCGTCGTCCTCAGGGATCACCAGGCGGGCGCCGCACCGCTCGGCGCGCGCCAGGTCGGCGAGGGTCACGTCCTCGTCGGCGCGGGCGCCCACGAGGGACCGGATGCGCTCCGGCGCCCGGCCAGAGCGGAGACGCCTGACCGCCTCGACGGGACCGACGTCCTCGACGTACCGCCAGAGGTCGATCGTCCCCGGCTCGACGGCGCGGCTCAGCCACGCGCGAGCCCGTCGCCGGGCGGGACCTCCGCCGCTGGCAACCCCCTCCTCGAGATCCTCGTCGAGGTTCACGCTGCGGCTCGCTGCAGTCGCATGCCGAGCGCCTCGGCGACCTCCTCGGGTCCGGGCACGGTGCGACCGGCCGGATCGGCCAGCGTCCACCCGACCCGCAGAACGACGGCCTGGCAGACGTCGTCGGCTGGCGACGGGGCCGTCCCCCACCCGACTACGGTGCCGCCGTGGGTCTCCTGTCCCGGTGGCGTCACCGTGTCCGCTCTCACGGCAACTGCCCGGTCTGCGGTCACGACTGGCGGGAGCACCCCGGCGGCGCCTTCCGACCGGCGACGCCCACGTGCGGCGAGTGCATCTACGAGTTCGAGCACGACGAGCGGCCGCCCGGCAGCGGGCCCGCGTGCACGGAGCGCGCTCCAGGTCTGCCGAGCTTCCGCTAGCGATCTCGCCGGTCGTCGGACCGCCGCGCGGCTCGTCTCCCGATTCACGCCGCTGCCCGCTGCAGTCGCATGCCGAGCGCCTCGGCGACCTCCTCGGGTCCGGGGACTGTGCGTCCGGCCAGGTCGGCGAGGGTCCAGGCGACGCGGAGCACCCGGTCGAAACCGCGCACCGACAGCGCTCCCCGTTCCAGCGCCCGCTCGGCCAGCCGCAGGGACGGCCGCGGCACGGTCCAGCGCTCGCGGAGCAGCCGCCCCGGGATCTGGCTGTTCACCGCGATCCCCGCCCCGGCGAGCCGATCCGCCGCGGCCGCCCTCGCCGCAGCTACCCGCCTGGCCACCTGAGCGGTCGTCTCCGGCTTCGCCACCGCGTCCAGCCACGCCGCCCGGGTGACCGGCGGGAGGTCGACCCGCAGGTCGATGCGGTCCAGCAGCGGCCCCGAGAGCCGGGACCCGTACCTGCGGCGCTCCAGCGGGCTGCACGTGCACGCGGTGTCTCCGGCAGCGCTGGCGCACGGGCACGGGTTCGCCGCCAGGACCAGCTGCGCCCGGCAGGGGAAGGTCGCCGACCCCGCGGCCCGGTGGATGGTCACCTGGCCGCGCTCGAGCGGCTGGCGGAGGGTGTCGAGCACCGCCCGGGGGAACTCGGGCGCCTCGTCCAGGAACAGCACCCCGCGGTGGGCCCGGCACACCGCGCCGGGCCGGATCTGCCCGGACCCACCACCGATCAGCGAGGCCATGGACGCCGAGTGGTGCGGAGCCTCGAACGTCGGCCGGGTGACCAGGGGCGCGCCGGCCGGCAGCGTGCCCGCCACCGAGTGGATGGCGGTCACCTCCAGCGCCGCCTGCTCGTCCAGCGGCGGGAGGAGCCCGGGCAGCCGCTCGGCCAGCATCGTCTTGCCCGCCCCGGGCGGTCCGGCCAGGTAGAGGTGGTGACCGCCCGCGGCAGCCACCTCGACCGCCCTCCGGCCGGCCGTCTGACCGACGACGTCCCCCAGGTCGGGCGGAGGCGGCGGTTCGGGCACCGGCCCCCTCGAGTGCCCGGTCAACCGCTCACGACCGGCCAGGTGGGCCAGGACCTCGGGCAGGGTGCGGGCCGCCAGCACCTCCACCCCGTCGACCAGCGCGGCCTCGTCGGCGTTCGCGGCCGGGACGACCACCTGCGCGTGGCCCGCACGGGCCGCGGCCAGGACGGCCGGCAGCACGCCGCGGATGGCCCGGACCGACCCGTCGAGCCCGAGCTCGCCCAGCAGCACCAGCCGGTCGACCGACTCCGCGGGCACCGTCCCGGACGCGGCGAGGACGGCCGCGGCCAGCGCCAGGTCGAACCCGCTCCCCTGCTTCGGCATCGACGCCGGCGACAGGCCGATGGTGATCCGCCGCTGCGGGAAGCTGGCCCCGGCGTTCGCGACCGCGGCGCGCACGCGGTCCACCGACTGCCGCACCACCGCGTCCGGGAGCCCGACGAGGGCGACGTGCGGCACCCCGTTGGCCATGTCGACCTCGACCTCGACCATCGCGCCGTGCACGCCGGCGAGCCCGACCGACCACGTGCGGGCGAGCGTCACAGGAACGCCGCCCGCAGGTGCGTGACCAGCGCCGGCCGGGACGGGCGGACCAGCACGCCGACGACGTCGAAGCGCAGTTCCGGCGCGTGCTCGTCGTGGGCGGCGAGCCAGCGGTGCGCGAGGGTGCGCAGCCGGCGCTGCTTGCCGGCGGTCACCGCCTCGACCGGGTCGCCGAAGCCCAGCCCTCGGCGGGTCTTCACCTCGCAGAAGACGAGCGCGTCGCCGTCCCGGGCGACGATGTCGAGCTCGCCCTCGCGGCAGCGCCAGTTGCGGTCGAGCACCCGGAGGCCGGCGGAGGTCAGGTAGGCGGCGGCGAGGGACTCGCCGTGGGATCCGAGCTCGTTGCGTGTGGGCACCGGGCAACCGTCGCCCGGGAACGCCGGGCCGAGGGCAGCCGGAGGAGATCTGTGGAGAGGGCCCGGCCCTGTGGAAGGGCTAGGGCATCCGCGGGTTGTCGGGCAACTCGAGGTCGGGCTTGTCGAGCTCCTCGACGTTCACGTCCTTGAACGTCAGCACGCGGACGTTGCGCACGAACCGCGCCGGGCGGTACATGTCCCAGACCCAGGCGTCGGAGAGCTTCAGCTCGAAGTAGACCTCTCCCCCGGCCTCGCGCACCTGGAGGTCGACCGAGTTGGCCAGGTAGAAGCGCCGCTCGGTCTCCACCACGTAGGTGAACTGGCGGACGATGTCCCGGTACTCGCGATAGAGCTGCAGCTCCATCTCGGTCTCGTACTTCTCGAGGTCCTCTGTGCTCATCGAACGTCTCCGGGCACTGGGCTCATGACGCCATCATCGACCATGGCGACCTCGGCGGTTACCTGGAGGCTCCGCGCGGCGTACGCGTCGCGTGCCGAGCGCACGTTCACGAAGCGCATCCGGTGCTCGGGACACGGGCCGTGCCGCTCCAGGGCGGCGCTGTGGACGTCGGTGATGTAGCCCTTGTGGCCGGCGAAGTCGTACTCCGGCCACTTCTCGTGCAGCTCGAGCATCATCCGGTCGCGGGTGACCTTGGCCAGCACCGACGCCGCCGCGACGCAGGCCGCGACCCGGTCCCCCTTCCACACCGCGAGGCCGGGCCGGGTCAGCCCCGGTACCGGGAAGCCGTCGGTGAGCACGTAGTCCGGCGAGGGGTCCAGGGCGCTCACCGCCCGGCGCAGCGCCTCGATGTTCGTGACGTGCATGCCGCGCTCGTCGAGCTCGCCGACCGGGATGACGACGACCGACCAGGTCAAGGCACGCGCGACCACCTCGTCGTACACCCGCTCGCGGGCGGCGGCGGTGAGCAGCTTGGAGTCGGCCAGCCCCGGCACGCGCCCCCGCCGTCCCGGCGGCAGCACGCAGGCCGCGGCCACGAGCGGCCCCGCGCAGGCGCCCCGGCCGGCCTCGTCCGCACCGGCGACGACCTCGAAGCCACGGCGCCGCAGGGAGCGCTCCATGTCCCAGAGGGAGTCGGGACGGTCGTCGTCGACGATCGTCCGGCGCGTCCGCACGGCCGGGCTCGACGTCGGGTGGGTGGTTCGCAGCGCCATCGCCGTCCGACACTACGACGGCCCTGCGACGACGGGACGACCGACACCGGCCCGGAACGGCAGAACGGGCCGACCCCCGAAGGGGCCGGCCCGTTCTGCCGGAGAAGTGCCCGAGATCAGATCTCGGCGAGCTCGGCGTCGGACGCCGCGGCGGCCGCGTGGCCGTGGGCGCCGCAGGTGCAGCCGGGCTGGCGGTTGGACAGCACGAGGGAGACCGCGTGGGCCCGGTCGCGGGCACCCAGCTTGCGCAGGATCGCCTTGACGTGGGACTTGACGGTATCCTCGCTGATGAACAGGTTGCGGCCGATCTGCCGGTTGGACTGACCCAGCAGCAGCTCGTCCAGCACGTCGGACTCGCGCCGGGTCAGCGGCACCTCCGGCGTGAAGGGCTTCGCGGCGGGCACGGCCGACGGCTCGACCCGGCGGATCTGCGGGTCGACCACGGTCCGGCCGGCGCGAGCGGCCAGGATCGCCCAGCCGAGCAGGGTCGGCGAGGTGTTGATCATGAGGTAACCGCGGACACCGGCGGCGAGCGCCTCGTTCACGACCGAGGGGTCCTCGGAGGTGGCGAGGGCGACGATCGCCACGCGGGGGAAGCGGCGCCGCAGGTCGCGGCAGGCGTTCAGGGTCGCGGCGCGGCCGGAGCCGAGCTCGACGACGACGGCGTCCGGGCGGGCCGACTCGACCAGCGTGAGGGCGCGACGCAGTTCGCCGGGCGTACCCACCGACTGCATGCCGGCCGTCTCGTTGATCATGCTGACCAGACCGCGACGCAGGACGGGCGCGTCGGCGAGGAGGAGCACGCGGGTGACCCCGCGGGCGTTGCTCGCCATAGGTGCAGACACAACTGACTCCGTTTCGACTCCGGGAACTTGCAATGTCTCCATCGGAAGGGTGAAACGGTTACTTGAATACTTTCTCGACAATTTTTTGAATGCTCGAATGCGCGCCGTCATCGCCCCACGCGTAACAGCGGAATGGGCGTGACGAGGGCGTGCGAGGACGACCGTGCTGGTCAGCAGCACGGTGCGGAGCGGGCGGGGATCAGTCCGTGGAGGAACGCCGCTGCCGCAGCCAGGCGGTGATCGGCAGGGCGCCGGTCAGCCCGATCGCCCACGGCGCCACCACGGACGCCGTCACCTGGGACTCCGTGACGCCGGAGGGGTCCGCGGCCGCGGCCTGCCCCTGGATGTCCGGGTCGTCGAGCAGCCCGAAGCGGCTGATCGGCCAGACGATGACCGACGCCTTGCCGATGACGTCGTCCACACCGATCGTGCCGCCGTAGCGGTCGCTCACGTGCGACCGCGAGTCGGCCGAGGCCGAGCGGTGGTCGCCCATGACCCAGAGCCGGCCCTCGGGCACGGTCACCGGGCCGAAGGCGCGGTCCTGGATGGGGGTGTTCTCGAAGATGTAGGGCTCGTCGAGCGGTTCCCCGTCGACGGTGATCCGGCCCTCGGCGTCGCAGCACTGGACCGTCTGGCCCTCGGTGGCGATCACCCGCTTGACGAAGTCGTCCTCGCTCGGCGGCGCGACACCGACGGTGCGACCCAGCCAGAGCATGGCGCTGGAGAACCAGTTGGTCGGCTCGGCGACGTCCACCTCGGGCGTCCAGGTGTCGGGGCCCTTGAAGACGACGATGTCGCCGGGCTCGGGGTCACCGAACCAGTACGGGATCTTGTTGACCAGCACGCGGTCGCCGGTGCACCCGGTGCAGCCGTGCAGCGTCTGCTCCATCGACCCGGAGGGGATGAAGAAGGCCTGCACGAAGAAGGTCTTGACGACGACGGCGAGCACGAAGGCGATCAGCAGCAGGACCGGCAGCTCGCGCAGCAGCGAGCCCTTCTTCGCGCTCTTGTCGCGGCGGCCCCGTCGCAGGAAGCCGCCGGCGGACCTCTTCCCGCTGGGGCCGTCGTCCCCACCATCGCCCGGAACGACGTCGGCGGGCCCCCCGGGCCGGTCGCTGCTCATCGAGAGCAGCCTACGGCCCGGGAGACCCGCCGCGAGCACAGCCGGTCATGACCGGCCGTCGAGCGTGTCAGCGCATCGTCGCTCAGCGAGCGACGGTCTCGCGCTTCTCCTTGATCTTGGCGGCCTTGCCGCGCAGCTCGCGGAGGTAGTACAGCTTGGCGCGACGGACGTCACCGCGGGTGACGACCTCGATCTTCTCCACGACCGGGGTGTGCACCGGGAAGGTGCGCTCCACGCCGACGCCGAAGCTCACCTTGCGCACGGTGAAGGTCTCGCGGATGCCCCCGCCCTGGCGGCGGATGATGACGCCCTGGAAGACCTGGATGCGCGAGCGGTTGCCCTCGACGACCCGCACGTGCACCTTCACGGTGTCCCCGGGGCGGAAGTCGGGGATGTCGGCGCGCAACGAATCGGCGTCGAGTGCGTCCAGGGTGTTCATCTCGGCAGTCCTCAGTTCTAGCGGCTCGATGCGGTCGGACAGCAGCGTGCGCCGGCCGTCCGTTCCGGGGTGGCTGCGCTCCCGTCGGGAGCCACCGTCAGCGCTCGCCGACGGCCTGCAGCAGCTCTCTACTGTGCCACATCTTCACGAGACGATGCGCGGCGGCCCCGTCCAGGGCCCGCCGGACAGCTCACGCAGGCGGTCGGCGAGGTCCCCGGGTGCGAAGGTCTCGGCGCTCGCGGCGATCTCGTCGGCGGTCCACCAGCGGTGCGGCTCCTCGCCCAGCAGCTCCAGCTCGGTGCGCCCGCTGGCGTCCACCTCGTGCACGACGTCGCGCAGCACGAAGAAGGTCTCGCGCGAATCGATGTCGACGCCGGCGAACGCGCCCACGTGCCGGCGCAGCCACACCGGGCCCTCGAGCGCATCGGTGGTGACCACCAGGCCGATCTCCTCGGCGAGCTCGCGGACGGCCGCCTCCCGCAGGCTCTCGCCGTCCTCCACTCCCCCGCCGGGCGTGTACCAGAACAGGACGTCGCCGGGCGGTACCGCCGGGTCGGTGAGCCGGGCGCCGAGCAGCAGCACCCGGTGGGAAGGGTCCAGCACGACGACGCGGGCGGTCGGCCGGACCCACGGCCGGGTCACGGCTCGAGAACCGCCCGATCCGCATCCGTGAGGGCGCCCTCGGGGAGGGCGGCCAGCAGGTCGGGACGGCGGGCCGCGGTGCGGCGCAGCGACTCGGCACGCCGCCACCGGGCGATGGCCGCGTGGTCACCGCTCAGCAGCACCGGCGGCACCTCGTGGCCGCGCCAGTCCGCCGGTCGGGTGTACGACGGGCCCTCGAGCAGGCCGTCGGCGTGCGAGTCGAACTCGACCGACTCCCGGTTGCCGACGACGCCGGGGATGAGGCGGGTGACGGCCTCGACCATGACGAGGACGGCGGACTCGCCACCCGCCAGCACGTAGTCGCCGATCGAGACCTCGGACACCGGCCCGGCCTCGGCGGCCCAGTCGGCGACCCGCTGGTCGATGCCCTCGTAGCGACCGCAGGCGAAGACCAGCCCCGGCTCGGTTGCCCACTCGGCGGCCATGCGCTGGGTGAACGGCCGGCCGGCGGGCGTGGGCACCACCAGGCGGGTGCCGGGCGGGCGGACGGCCTCGAGCGCGCGGCCCCACGGCTCGGGCTTCATGACCATGCCGGGGCCGCCGCCGTACGGCGCGTCGTCCACGGTGCGGTGCACGTCGTCGGTCCACTGCCGCAGGTCGTGCACGCCGACGGTGACCAGGCCGCGCTCGGCCGCCTTGCCGAGCAGCGACTGGCCCAGCGGGGCGAGGTACTCGGGGAAGATCGTGACGACGTCGACCCGGAAGCTCACGCCGCTTCCTCGCTGGCGCTCGTCGCCCGCGTTCGCAAGGCTGCTGTGCCCATGGGTTCGCTCGCGAGCTCGCTCACAGCTCCAGGAGCCCCTCGGGCGGGTCCACGACGACGAAGCCGCCCGCGAGGTCGACCGTCGGCACGATCGCCGAGACGAACGGGATCAGCGCCTCACCGCCCTCGGGACGGCGGAGGACCAGCAGGTCCTGGGCCTCGTGCCGGACGGCGGTCACCTCGCCGACGACCGAGCCGTCGGGCAGCTTCGCGGCCAGGCCGACCAGCTGGTGGTCGTAGTAGGAGTCCGGCTCCTCGATCTCCGGCAGATCGGCGACCGGGACGAGCAGGAGCGTGTTGCGCAGCGCGTCGACGTCCTCGCGGGTGCCGTAGACCTCACCGGAGGCCGCGGCGACCTGCAGCAGCAGCGTGCCGCTGTGCCAGCGCTTGTCGACGACCGTCAGCGGGCCCCGCCGCGCGGGGTCGGTGAGCAGCACCGTGCCCGGGGCGAAGCGGTGGTCGGGGTCGTCGGTGCGCACCTCGACGGTGGCCAGACCACGGACACCGTGGGGTCGGCCGATGCGGCCGACCACCACGGTGTCGGTGTCGTGCGGGGTGGGACTCAGCGCTCAGCGCCCGTCGGTGTCGACGACGTCGACCCGGAGGCCGCGCCCGCCGACGCCGGTCATCACCTGGCGCAGCGCCTTGGCGGTGCGCCCGCCGCGGCCGATGACCTTCCCGAGGTCGTCGGGGTGCACCCGGATCTCGAGGGTCTTGCCGCGGCGGTTGGTGAGCAGGTCGACGGTCACGTCTTCCGGGTGGTCGACGATGCCCTTGACCAGGTGCTCGAGCGCGTCTTCGAGCACGTCTTACTCGGCAGGCGTCTCGGACGGGGCGCCCGCAGCGGGGCCCTCGCCGGCGGCACCGGCAGCCTCGGCGACGGCCTCGGCCGGCTCCTCGGTGGCGGCGGCCTTCTTCGGGGCGGCCTTCTTCTTGGCGGTGGTCGCCTCGGTGGTCGGCTCGTCCATGCCGGCGCGGACGGCGGCCTCGTAGAGGGCCTTCTTGTCCGGCTTGGGCTCGGCGACCTTCATCGGCGCGGGGGCCGGCTCGCCCTTGAACTTCTGCCAGTCGCCGGTCACGCGGAAGATGGCGGCGACGGCCTCGGTCGGCTGGGCGCCGACGCCGAGCCAGTACTGCGCCCGCTCGGAGTCGACCTCGATGAAGGAGGGGTCCTCCTTCGGGTGGTACTTGCCGATCGTCTCGATCGAGCGGCCGTCACGCTTGGTCCGGGCGTCGGCGACGACGATGCGGTAGTACGGCGCGCGCATCTTGCCCAGGCGCATGAGCTTGATCTTGGTGGCCACGGTGGGTGGTGTACTCCTCGAACGCTGTGTGGTTGCTCGCCCTCGCGACGCGTGGGGGTACGCCGGGGGCGGAGCGATGGACACGGCCGGGAACGGTGAGAGGGCCGCCACCGCCGTGTTCGACCGACCATGATGCCAGATCGCCGGAGGAGAGCCGTGGCCAGGAGCAGTCCGCTGCACCACATCGAGCTGTGGGTGCCCGATCTGGCACGCGCCGAGCGCTCCTGGGGATGGCTGCTGACCCGGCTGGGCGCGGAGCCGTACCAGTCGTGGGAGCACGGCCGGTCGTGGCGCTGGGGCCCGTCGGGCACCTACGTCGTCGTCGAGCAGTCACCGGCCCTCGTGGGCGACGGGCACGAGCGCCGCTCCCCCGGGCTGAACCACCTGGCGTTCCGGGTCGGCTCCCCCGACGACCTCCACGCCGTCGTCGAGGAAGGGCCCGCGCACGGCTGGACGCTGATGTTCGCCGACCGGCACCCCTTCGCCGGCGGGCCGGACCACATGGCGGGCTACTTCGAGGACACCGACGGCTACGAGGTCGAGCTGGTGGTCGAGCGCCCCTGACGTCCGTCCGGTCAGGCGTCCTCGGTGACGAGGAACCCGCTCCAGCCGTCGTAGGTCCCGCCGTTGCGGTCGACGACGCCCACGACCTCACGGGTGAACGCCGCGGCGCTCCCGTGGTCGACCGGGGTCTCCTTGCCGAACGCGAGCCAGACGGTGAACCAGCGGCGCTGCAGGGCGTCGATCTCGTAGCCGAGCGCCTCGAGCTGACCCGCGGCGGCGAGCGCGGCGGACCGCGAGCGGAAGCCGGCCAGGTGGTCCAGCCGGCGGGGCCGGTCCACCTGGTCGCCGTACCCGAGGTTCACCTCGACCAGCTGGGCGGTCGACTGCAGCTGCGCGTCCAGGTCGTTCGGCACGGCGGCAGTCGACCACGCGGCCTCCCCGTGCCCGGGGAGGCCGCGCCGTCAGCCGCGGACGGCGGCCAGCACGCGGGCACCGGCCTCGGCGACCGGCACCTCCTCGCGCTCACCGGTCTTACGGTCGCGGATCTCGATGACGCCCTCGGCGAGGCCGCGGCCGACCGTGACGATCGTCGGCATCCCGAGCAGTTCGGCGTCCTTGAACTTGACGCCGGGTGAGACCTTGGGCCGGTCGTCGTACAGCACGGTGAGACCGGCGCCGACCAGCTCGGCGGCCAGCGCCTCCGCCGCTTCGAACACCGCGGCGTCCTTGCCCGTGGCGACGAGGTGGACGTCGGCGGGCGCGACCTCGCGGGGCCAGACCAGGCCGAGCTCGTCGTGGGTGGACTCGGCGATCGCCGCGACGGCCCGGGAGACACCGATGCCGTACGAGCCCATGGTGACCGTGACGAGCTTGCCGTTCTCGTCGAGGACCTTGAGGTCGAGCGCCTCCGCGTACTTGCGGCCCAGCTGGAAGATGTGGCCCATCTCCACGCCGCGGGCGAGCTCCAGGGGGCCGGAGCCGTCGGGAGCGGGGTCGCCGGCCAGCACCTCGGCGGCCTCGATGACGCCGTCCCAGGTGAAGTCGCGGCCCGCGACGAGGTCGAAGACGTGCTTGCCGTGCTCGTTGGCCCCGGTGATCCAGCGGGTGCCGGGGACGACGCGGGGGTCGACCAGGTAGCGGATCTTCGACTCGCTCTCGGCGCCGAGCACCTGCGGGCCGATGTAGCCCTTCACCAGGGCGGGGTTGCCCTCGAAGTCGGTGAACGCCTCGACCTCGGCGGGCGCGACCTGCGCCTCCAGCCGCTTGGCGTCGACCTCGCGGTCACCGGGCAGGCCGATGACCAGGGGCTCGCGGGTGCCGTCGGGGTGCACCAGCGTGACGACGACGTTCTTCAGCGTCGAGGCCGCGGTGTAGCCGGCGCCGGGGAACATCTCCTGCGCGACGGCGACCAGCGTCTCGATGGTCGGGGTGTCGGGGGTGTCCTCGACGTGCGCCTCGGGCAGCCCGTCGAGCGGGACGGGCTCGGGGACGACCGTGGACACGGCCTCCACGTTGGCCGCGTAGCCGCCGGGCGAGCGGACGAAGGTGTCCTCGCCGATCGGCGTGGGGTGCAGGAACTCCTCGCTCTTCGAGCCGCCCATGGCCCCCGACATCGCCGACACGATCACGTAGTCCAGGCCGAGCCGGTCGAAGATCTTGATGTAGGCGGCGCGGTGCGCGGCGTAGGAACGGTCCAGGCCGGCGTCGTCGACGTCGAAGGAGTAGCTGTCCTTCATCGTGAACTCGCGGCCGCGGAACAGGCCCGCGCGGGGACGCGCCTCGTCCCGGTACTTCGTCTGGATCTGGTAGAGCGAGACCGGCAGGTCCTTGTAGGAGCCGTAGAGGTCCTTCACCAGGAGCGTGAACATCTCCTCGTGCGTGGGCCCGAGCAGGAAGTCGTTGCCGCGGCGGTCCTTGAGCCGGAAGAGGTTGGGGCCGTACTCGGTCCACCGGTTGGTCGCCTCGTAGGGCTCGCGGGGCAGGAGCGCCGGGAAGTGCACCTCCTGCGCGCCCATCGCGTCCATCTCCTCGCGGACGATGCGCTCGACGTTGCGGAAGACGCGGAAGCCCAGCGGCAGCCAGGTGAAGCCGCCGGGCGCGGCACGGCGGATGTAGCCACCGCGCGCGAGCAGGCGGTGGCTGGGGACCTCGGCGTCGGCCGGGTCGTCACGCAGGGTCCGCAGGAACAGGGTCGACATCCGCAACAGCACGGGAGAAGTCTCCCAGGCGCGCGGAAACCCTTATCCGCAGCCCCGCGGGCGCGGCGGGTGTCGGGTTGTCGTCGTCATCAGCGGCCGATGGCGACAGCAACCCGACACTCGACTCAGGCCGGCTCCGGCACCCCGCCCGGGTCGCCGCCCGGGTCCTCCGGCGTCGGCTCGATGGGCGGCGGCGGCAACGTGTCCGGGGTGTCCGGCAGGAGCTCACCGGGATCGTCGGGCACCGGCTCGTTCGGGTCGATCAACGGGTCCGGTTCCGGGAGTGGCGCGACCATGCCCCCAGCCAACCAGTGATCAGCCGACGACGCGGCCGCGCAGCAGCGTCAGTCCCGGTCGGGCCAGCGCGTCGAGGTCGGCCCGGGGGTCGGCGTCGAACACCACCAGGTCGGCCGGGGCCCCCTCCTCGATGCACGGCAGGCCCAGCCAGGAGCGGGCCGACCACGACGCGGCGGCCAGCGCCGCCTCCGCAGGCAGCCCGGCGTCGTGCAGCGCCCGGACCTCGTCGGCGATGCGGCCGTGCTCGATGCCGCCACCGGCGTCGGTGCCGGCGAACACCGGCACACCCGCCTCGAACGCCGCCCGGACGACGGCGCCCGAGTTCGCGTGCAGCCGCCGCATCGTGCTGGCGTAGGTCGGGAACTTCTTCTCCCCCGCCGCCGCGAAGCCTGGGAAGTTCTCCACGTTGACCAGGGTGGGGACGACGGCGGTGCCGCGAGCGGCCATCTCGCCGATGAGCTCCTCCGTGAGCCCGGTCCCGTGCTCGATGCAGTCGATGCCCGCGCCGATCAGGTCGGGCAGCGCATCGGTGCCGAAGGTGTGCGCCGTGACGCGGGCGCCGGCCTCGTGGGCGGCGGCGATCGCGGCCTCCAGCACGTCGCGGGGCCACTCGGGTGCCAGGTCGCCGACGCCGCGGTCGATCCAGTCGCCGACCAGCTTCACCCAGCCGTCCCCGCGTCCGGCCTGCACGCGCACCTCGGCAGGCAGGTCGTCGGGCTCCAGCTCGATGCCGAGCTCGGGGATGTAGCGGCGGGTGCGGGCGATGTGCCGGCCGGCCCGGATGATCCGCGGCAGGTCCGGCTCGTCGTCCAGGGCGCGGGTGTCGACCGGCGAGCCGCAGTCGCGGAGCGCGAGCACGCCGGCCGCCCGCTCGGCCAGCGCCTGCTCGCGGAGCCCGTCCAGGTCGGTGACGTGCGCGCCACCCATCCCGATGCCCACGTGGCAGTGGGCGTCGACCAGACCCGGCAGCAGCCAGCCCCCGGTGCTGATCGTCTCGGCGCCGGGCACGCGCTCGAGGGTGAACCGCCCCTCGCGCACCCAGACGTCGCGGTGCTCCCCCTCGGGGAGCACCACCCCGGCCAGGTGGAAGGAGGGCGTCACTGACCGGGCCGGCCGTCCTTGAACTGGTCGAAGTTCAGCTTCGTCAGGTCGGGCAGGCCCTGGCCCATCCCCGGCGGCAGCTGCGGCATCCCGCCGGGCAGGCCGCCACCCGGGAAACCGGCGCCGGGGGGCAGGCCGGGGGCGCCGACGGGCCGGCGGGCCGGACCGCCCTTGCCCTTCCCCTTGCCCTTCTTGCCCTTCTTCGACTGCGCCTGCATCTGGCGGCCGCGCTGCTTCTTCGACATGGGGCCCATGCCCGGCAGGCCCATGCTGCCGGCCATCTGGCTCATCATCTTCTGGGCCTGGGCGAAGCGCTCCAGCAGCTGGTTCACGTCGGTGACGCTGACGCCCGAACCGTTGGCGATGCGCACGCGGCGCGAGGCGTTGATGATCTTGGAGTTGACCCGCTCCTCCGGCGTCATCGAGCGGATGATCGCCGCCGTCCGGTCGAGGTCGCGGTCGTCGATGTTCTTGATCTGCTCCTTCATCGCGCCGGCCCCGGGCAGCATGCCCAGGAGGTTGGCGATGGGGCCCATCTTGCGGATGGCCATCATCTGCTCGAGGAAGTCCTCGAGCGTGAAGCCTTCGCGGGAGGCGAGCTTGCCGGCCATCCGCTCGGCCTGCTCGGCGTCGAAGGTCTTCTCGGCCTGCTCGATGAGGGTGAGCACGTCACCCATCCCGAGGATGCGCGAGGCCATCCGCTCGGGGTGGAAGACGTCGAAGTCGGTGAGCTTCTCGCCGGTGGAGGCGAACATGATCGGCTGACCGGTCACGTACCGCACCGACAGGGCGGCACCACCGCGGGCGTCGCCGTCGAGCTTGGTGAGGACGACGCCGGTGAAGCCCACGCCGTCGCGGAAGGCCTCCGCCGTCGTCACGGCGTCCTGACCGATCATCGCGTCGACGACGAACAGCGTCTCGTCCGGCTGGACGACGTCGCGGATGCCGGCGGCCTGCCGCATCAGCTCCTCGTCGATGCCGAGGCGGCCGGCGGTGTCGACGACCACGACGTCGTGCATGGTGCGCCGGGCGTGCTCGATGGAGTCGGCGGCCACGCGGATGGGGTCGCCGACGCCGTTGCCCGGTTCGGGGGCGAACACGTCGACGCCGGCCTGGCCGGCCACGATCGACAGCTGGTTGACCGCGTTCGGGCGCTGGAGGTCGGCGGCGACCAGCAGCGGGGCGTGCCCCTGCTCCTTGAGCCAGCGGCCGAGCTTGCCGGCCAGCGTCGTCTTACCGGCGCCCTGCAGGCCGGCGAGCATGATCACCGTCGGCGACTGCTTGGCCAGCCGGATGCGGCGGGTCTCGCCGCCGAGGATCGCGATGAGCTCCTCGTTGACGATCTTGATGACCTGCTGCGCCGGGTTCAGCGCCTGGGAGACGTCGGCCCCGCGGGCGCGTTCCTTGACCGCGTCGATGAAGGCCCGCACCACGGGCAGGGCGACGTCGGCCTCGAGCAGCGCGATGCGGATCTCGCGCGCGGTGGCGTCGATGTCGGCGTCGGTGAGCCGGCCCTTGCCACGCAGGCCGGTGAAGACCTTGTCCAGGCGGTCGGAGAGGGTCTCGAACACAGCACGTCCTCAGCAGAAGTCACGGGCGCGGGAGACCCGCACCACCTGACCCCAGGGTATCGACTGCGCTCAGGCGGCGATGCGGGCGCGCACGACGTCGGCCGCCTCGGCCGGCTCGCCCATGACCACGGCCGAGCCGCAGTCGGCGCAGGCCCACTCGGGGCACTCCCCGCCGTCGTCGGTGTGACCGTCGGCGCACGGCGGCTGGACGAACACCGTGATCTCCCCGCACGGGGTGCAGGGCCACAGTCGCGTGTCCACGGAGGCTCCTCTCGTCAGGGGGACCGTTCCGTCCCGGTCGCCCGACGTTCGCACGGCCTACCGACAGTTCACCGCAGGCGACTCGGCGTGTCGGCGGTGTCCAGCGGGTCCGCCGCGGCACCGAGGGTGGCCGCCACGAGGGCGTCGTCGACCCGGCGGCGCTGTTCCGGCTCGACCGGGGAACCCGACGGGTTGCACACGTAGAAGCAGTCAACCGCGTCCGCGCCGAGGGTCTCGATCAGGGCCGACGTCACGTCCAGCCCCTCCCCCGTGATCGCGGCGGTGAGCCGGTACAGCAGCCCCGCCCGGTCGGCCGCCCGCACCTCGACGATGCCGGTGGCGGCCCCGCTCACCTCGCCGTTGTGCCAGGAGATGCGCGGCGGCGCCGTCCGGCCGCCGTCCTGCCGGTAGTCGGCCTCCCGCTGCCGCAGGCGGTCGGCCAGCGGCAGCGTGCCCTCCAGGGCGGCCCGCACCGCGTCGGCCAGGATCTCCGGGACGGGTGCGCGGCCGAACCGCG
The DNA here is from genome assembly GCF_054050495.1 of Blastococcus sp. SYSU D00922. Classification (NCBI taxonomy): domain Bacteria; kingdom Bacillati; phylum Actinomycetota; class Actinomycetes; order Geodermatophilales; family Geodermatophilaceae; genus Blastococcus; species Blastococcus sp. SYSU D00922. The sequence continues at coordinate 208,838 of NZ_JBJGZL010000005.1, read as the reverse complement.
GCCGGACGGCGAACACGCCCGTCCCGTAGCCGTCCTCGACGGTCATCTTGGCGGCGCGGACGTCGAGCTGGTTGAGGGCGAGCACGCCGGCGCACGTGCTGAGCAGCCCCGGCCGGTCGGGCGCGCGCACCGTCACCTGCTGCCCGTCGGCGACGTCCTGGATCCCCACCGTCACGGCGCCGGCGGCGTCCGCGGAGTCGGGCAGCGGGGCGACGACCTGGGCACCGGTCGGGTTCAGCACGGGCTCCGGGGCGATCACGGGTCCGCCACCGAGCTTGCCCTGCACGCGCGCGACCAGGCCGGCGACGAGGTGGGCCTTCCACGGCGACCACGCCGAGGCGCTGGTCGCCGCCCCGTCGGCCTGGGCCAGCGCGTGCAGCAGTTGGAGGACGGCGGCGTCGGAGCCGATGGTCGCGGCGACCCGGTCGATCGTGGCGGGGTCGTCGATGTCGCGGCGGGTCGCCGTGGCCGGCAGCAGCAGGTGGTGCCGCACCAGGGTGGCCACCGTCGCGACGTCCGCCTCGCCGAAGCCCATCCGGGCCGCGATCGCGGCCGCGATGGGCTCCCCGACCTCGCTGTGGTCCCCGGGCCACCCCTTGCCGATGTCGTGGAGCAGCGCGGCGACGAGCAGCAGGTCGGGACGGTCGACGTCGCGGGTGAGCTCGGACGCGGCCGCCGCCGCCTCGATCAGGTGCCGGTCCACGGTGAACCGGTGCCACGGGTGGCGCTGCGGCAGGGAGCGCACCCGGTCCCACTCCGGGATCAGCCGGGAGAGCAACCCCTCCTGGTCGAGCTGCTCGAGCACCGGGACCGCGGACCGCCCGCTGGCCAGCAGGCGGAGGAAGGACCAGCGGACCTCGGCCGGCCACGGCTCCGGCACCGCCGGCGTGTGCACGGCGAGCACCTTGAGCGTGTACGGCGACAGCAGGAGGTCGGCCCGCGCGGCCGCCGCGGCGGCGCGCAGCAGGAGGCCCGGGTCCGCGGCCGGCTTGGCCCCCTGCGCGAGGACCACCTCGTCGCCCTGGCGGACGACGCCCTCGGCGAGCGGCTCCCGGCGCACCCGGCGGTAGCGCCCGCGGGGACGGCGGACCAGCGCTGCCTCGACGCGCCGCCAGGTCTCGTCGACCACGAAGGCCAGCCGACGGCCCGCGAGGCTCACCTCGCGCAGCAGCGCGTCCTCGTCGGCCAGGCCGAGGGCCACCGACACCGGCCGCTGCTCCTGGCGCACGAGGACGTCGCTCGGCCGCCCGGTGCGCCGCCGCAGCTCGTCGCGGACGTCGAGCAGGAAGGCGTAGGCCTGCTCCAGCTCCTCCCCCGGCTCGTCACCCAGCTGCGCCGCGGCGACGGCGCGCAGCACCTGGCCCTCCCGCAGGCCGCCGTAGGCCTCCTTGAGGTCGGGCTCGAGGAGGAAGGCGAGCTCGCCCAGCTGGCGGGCCCGGTCGCGGCGCAGGTCGCGCAGCTGGGGCAGCAGCTTCGACGCCGCCTGGCGCCAACTGGCCAGGGTGGCGGTGCGCAGCCGGGTGGCGAGCTCGGCGTCGCCGGCGACCAGCCGGGCGTCGAGCAACCCCAGCCCCGCCTTGACGTCGGTGGAGGCGACGGACACCGCCTCGGACACCGAGCGCACCGAGTGGTCCAGGCGCAGGCCGGCGTCCCAGACCGGGTACCAGAGGGCGTCGGCGATGGCGGCGATCTCCGGCCGGCCGTCGTGGACCAGGACCAGGTCGAGGTCCCCGTGCGGAGGCAGCTCGCGCCGGCCGAGGCTGCCGACCGCGACCAGGGCCACGCCGTCGGTGCCGGTCAGCGGGGGCGGTCCCCCGCGCCGCTGCTTGGGCGGGGGCGTGCCCCCCACCGCGTCGGCGAGCAGGTCACCGAGCCACGCGTCGACGGCCTGGACGCGCTCGGGGCGGGTCATCCCGGGCAGTGCCTCCGGGTCCAGCACGTCGTCCTCCTCGCAGAACTGCGCCGTCGTGGGAAGAGCGTCGGCCGGGGCGGTGGAGATCCCACCACCCCGGCCGACGGGTGTTCAGCTGCTCAGAGCGCGTCGTCGCCGCGCTCGCCGGTGCGGACCCGGACGATCTCGTCGATCGTCGTCACCCACACCTTCCCGTCGCCGATCTGGCCGGTCGAGGCGGCCTCCACGACCGCGTCGACCACCCGCGCGGCGTCGAGCTCGCTGACGACGACCTCGATGCGGACCTTCGGGACGAAGTCCACCTGGTACTCCGCACCGCGGTAGACCTCGGTGTGGCCCCGCTGACGGCCGAAGCCCTGGACCTCGCTGACGGTCAGGCCCTGGATGCCGATCAGCTCGAGGGCGTTCTTGACGTCGTCGAGCTTGAACGGCTTGACGATGGCGGTGACGAGCTTCATGCCAGGGTCCTCTCGGTGTTCCGGGCCTCGGCACGCGCCTGGCCGGCCAGTGGGGCGGTGGAGCCGCTGCTGCCGAGCGAGGCGAAGTCGTAGCCGGACTCCGCGTGCACGACGTTGTCGATGCCGGTGACCTCGTCCTCCTCGGTGATCCGGAAGCCCATCGTTTTCTGGATGGCGATGCCGATCACCAGCGTAAGGATGAACGAGAACGCCAGGACCGCGACCGCACCGACGACCTGCCGCCACAGCTGGTCGACGCTGCCGCCGAAGAAGAGGCTCTCGACGCCGGCGGGGGCGTCGGGGTCGGCGAGGAAGCCGATGGCGATGGTGCCCCAGAGGCCACCGACGAGGTGGACGCCGACGACGTCGAGCGAGTCGTCGTAGCCCAGCTTGTACTTCAGGCCGACGGCGAGGGCGCAGAGGGCACCGGCGATCGCGCCGAGGATGATCGCGCCGACCGGCGAGACCGCGGAACAGGCCGGCGTGATGGCGACCAGACCGGCGACCACACCGGAGGCGGCACCCAGCGACGTCGAGTGACCGTCGCGGACCTTCTCCACCAGCAGCCAGCCGAGCGTGGCGGCGGCCGTGGCGGCCAGCGTGTTCACCCAGGCCACCGAGGCGGTGTTGTTGGCGGCCAGCGCGGAACCGGCGTTGAAGCCGAACCAGCCGAACCACAGGAGGCCGGCGCCGATCATGACCAGCGGCAGGTTGTGCGGCCGCATGGCCTCGCGGCCGAAGCCGCGGCGCTTGCCGAGGACGAGGGCGAGGGCCAGACCCGCCGCACCGGCGTTGATGTGCACCGCGGTGCCACCGGCGAAGTCGATCGCCGCCAGGTTGTTGGCGATCCAGCCGCCGGTGTGGGTGACCGTGCCGTCGTCGTCGGTGAGGGTGAAGTCGAAGACCCAGTGCGCGACCGGGAAATAGACGATCGTCGCCCAGATGCCGGCGAAGACCATCCACGCCCCGAACTTGGCGCGGTCGGCGATGGCGCCGGAGATCAGCGCGACCGTGATGATCGCGAAGACGGCCTGGAAGCCCACGAACGCCATGGTCGGCAGGCCGCCGGCCTCGCTGGTGGTGTCCTCCATCAGCCCCTTGAGGCCGAAGAACTCACCCGGGTCGCCGAGCAGGCCGAGGCCGACGTCGTTGCCGAAGGCGACGGAGTAGCCGTAGAGGACCCACAGCACGCTGATCAGGGCCAGCGCGCCGAAGCTCATCATCATCATGTTCAGCACGCTCTTCGCGCGGACCATGCCGCCGTAGAAGAGCGCGAGGCCTGGGGTCATCAGCAGCACGAGCGCCGCGCTGGTGAGGATCCAGGCGGTGTCGCCGGTGTTGACCACGGCAACCTCCTGAGTGGGTCGTCGGCCGGGCGGCCGTAACGAGCGGGTGACTGGTGGCGTTCACGGTGCCGTCGCCGTGTTTCCGGGGCCGTCGTCGCCTTGTTTCGGAACGGTGAACTCCGCCGCGCGTGTCACCGGTCCGCGTTGCGTCCACGTTGCGGACGCCCCTCCCGGTGGCGGAGGCCACGTCGGACCCACCGCCCGCCAGGCTTGTTGCGAACAGTTCGCAGTAGGGTCGCCGCGTGACCCCACGAAGCGCGGTGGCCCCGCTCGTGCGCCCGTCGGCCCCGTCCTCGCGGTTCAGCCCGCAGGAGCGGCGGTCGATCGCCGGGATGGCCGGCTTCGTCCTCCTGCTCCACGTCCTGGGCTGGGGCGTCCTGGTCTTCGCCGTCGCCCCGCACGACTACCAGCTGGGCAGCACCGGGGTGCTCGGCGTGGGCGTCGGGCTGACGGCCTACATGCTCGGCGTCCGGCACGCGTTCGACGCCGACCACATCGCCTCGATCGACAACACGACGCGCAAGCTCGTCGGCGAGGGGCGGTCGTCGGTGAGCACCGGCTTCTGGTTCTCCCTCGGCCACTCGTCGGTCGTGTTCGCCGCGAGCCTGCTCCTGGTGGCCGGCGTCCGCGGGGTGGCGGGCGTCGTCCAGAACGAGGACAACGAGGTGGGCCAGACGCTGGGACTGGTCGGGACCCTGGTCGCCGGCACGTTCCTGCTCGTCATCGGGCTGATGAACCTCGGGGCCGCCGTCGGGATCGTCAAGGTCTTCCGCCGGATGCGCGGTGGCACCTTCGACGAGGCCGAGCTCGAGCGGCACCTGCACAACCGCGGCTTCCTCACCCGGCTGCTCGGGCGGGTGGTCCGGCGCGTCGACAAGCCCTGGCACCTCTACCCGGTCGGCCTCCTGATGGGGCTCGGTTTCGACACCGCGACGCAGGTGGCCCTGCTCGTGCTCGCCGCGGGCTCGGCCGCCTTCGTCCTGCCCTGGTACGCCATCCTCGTGCTGCCGGTGCTGTTCGCCGCCGGGATGAGCCTGTTCGACACCGCCGACGGCGTGCTGATGACCCGGGCCTACGGATGGGCCTTCCTCAAGCCGATCCGCAAGGTGTTCTACAACCTCGCCGTCACCCTGCTGTCGGTGACGGTCGCCCTCGTCATCGGGCTGCTCGTGCTCGTCGGCCTGCTCGTCGAGCGGCTCGGCATCGACTCGGGACCGCTGGCGTGGGTGGCCTCGCTGGACCTCGGCTACGTCGGGTTCGCGATCGTCGGGCTGTTCGTGCTGGCGTGGGCCGTCGCGCTGGCGGTGTGGCGCCTGGGCCGCATCGAGGAGCGCTGGACGGCGCCGGCCGAGACCTGAGCCGGGTCCGCCCCCTCCCTCCGATGAGTCCGGCGGGCCGCGGTCGTCCTACCGGCATGACCGATACCGCCACGCGCGACGTCGTCGCCCGCCGCATCCTGGACGCACCGCCCGAGCAGGTGTGGCGGGCCTGGAGCGAGCCCGCCGAGGTCGCCCGCTGGTGGGGGCCGTCCGGATTCACGACCCCCGTCGCCGACCTCGACTTCCGGGAGGGTGGCAGCTCGCTGCTGTGCATGCGGGCGCCCGCGGAGTTCGGCGGGGGCGAGTACTGGAACACCTGGACCTACCGGTCGATCAGGCCACCCTCGCGGATCGAGTACGACCTCGCCTTCGTCCAGGCCGACCGCTCACCCGCGACGCCCCCGCCGGGCGTGCCGGCCCTGGTGCCGCACGTCGTCACCCTCGTCCCCGTCCCGGGCCGGCGCACCGAGGTGACCGTGACCGAGCACGGTTACCGCACCGACGAGGCGCGCGACCTGTCCGTCGCCGGCCTCGAGCAGTGCCTCGACAAGATGGCGGCGATGTTCCCCGCGAGCTGACCGTCAGTCGGCGCCGCCGACCAGCCCCTCCGCGAACGCACGCGGCTCGAAGGGCGCCAGGTCGTCGGGGCCCTCGCCCAGACCGATCAGCTTCACCGGGATGCCCAGCTCCTGCTGCACCCGCACGACGATGCCGCCCTTGGCGGTCCCGTCGAGCTTGGTGAGCACGATGCCGGTGACCGTGACCGCCTCGGTGAACACCCGCGCCTGGACGACGCCGTTCTGACCCGTCGTGGCGTCGAGCACCAGCAGCACCTCGGTGACCGGTGCCTGCTTCTCGACCACGCGCTTGACCTTGCCGAGCTCGTCCATGAGACCGGACTTGGTGTGCAGCCGGCCGGCGGTGTCGACGAGGACGGCGTCCACCTCGCCCTCGACGCCGGTGCGGACGGCCTCGAACGCGACCGAGGCCGGGTCCCCGCCCTCGCGGCCGCGGACGGTCAGGACGCCGACCCGCTCGCCCCACGTCTCCAGCTGGTCGGCGGCGGCAGCACGGAAGGTGTCGGCCGCGCCGAGGACGACGCTCTTGCCGTCGCCCACCAGCGCACGGGCGATCTTGCCGACCGTCGTCGTCTTGCCCGCCCCGTTGACGCCCACGACGAGGACGACGCCGGGACGCCCCTCGTGGCGGGTGGTGCCGAGCGTCCGGTCCATGTCGGGCCCGAGGACGCCGGTCAGCTCGCGCACCAGCAGCTCGCGGAGCTCCGCGGGCGAGGCGGTGGCCAGCACCATCGACTGGGTGCGCAGCCGCTCGACGATCTGGGTGGTGGCGGCGATGCCCACGTCCGCGGCCAGGAGGGTCTCCTCCACCTCCTCCCAGTCGTCCTCGGTCAGCTTCTCGCGCGCCAGGACGGTGAGCAGGCCGCGCCCCAGCGACGACTGCGAGCGGGCCAGCCGCGAGCGCAGCCGGACCAGCCGGCCGGCCGACGGGGGCGGCGTCTCGAAGACCAGGCCGGGCTCCGGCTCGGCGGGCGGCAGCTCGACCGGCGGCGCCTCCGCGGTCTCCGGGGGGAGGCCGAGCCCGGAGGCCGTCGACCCGCCGGTGCGCGGCTCCTCGACCGGCGCGGGAGGCCTCGGCCGGGTGAGCGTCGTCCCGGCCGCCGCGTCGTCGTCCAGGCGCATGGTGCGCCGTCCCCGGCCGACCAGCAGGCCGACCCCGGCGATGAGCGCGACGACGAGGATCGCGATGGCGATCAGGACGAATTCCATGCCCCAAGTCTCCCAGCTCGCAGCAGGGATGCAGGCGGGACACAGGTTCGTGGTGGAGGCTGGGCCGATGCCCCTCCCCCACTCCCCGGACCCGGTCCTCCTGCTGGGCCCGCTGCTGCGGCACGTCGACCCGGTCTCGGCCACCGTCTGGGTGGAGATCGACCGGCCGTGCACGGTGGACGTGCTGGGGCGCACCGCCCGGACGTTCTGCGTCGGCGGCCACCACTACGCACTGGTGGTCGTGGAGGGCCTGGAGCCGGGCAGCACGACGCCGTACGAGGTGCGCCTGGACGACGTCCTCGTGTGGCCGTCGGAGGACTCCGCCTTCCCGCCCAGCCGGATCCGCACGCCCGGCCGGCAGGCACCCTTCCGGATCGCGTTCGGGTCCTGCCGCTACGCCACCCCCGGCACGGTCGGGACGGACGAGAAAATCCCGCCGGACGCCATGGACTCCTACGCGGCGCGGATCGCCACCCTGCCCGAGGAGGAGTGGCCGGACGCGCTGGTGCTGCTCGGGGACCAGGTCTACGCCGACGAGCTCACCCACGGAACGAAGAAGTGGCTGGAGCTGCGCAGGGACCGCCACGGGTCCACGGGCGCAGAGGCCCCGGACGAGCAGGTGGCGGACTTCGAGGAGTACACGCGGCTGTATGCGGAGTCGTGGAGCGACCCCCAGGTGCGGTGGCTGCTCTCCACGATCCCGTCCTCGATGATCTTCGACGACCACGAGATGATCGACGACTGGAACACCTCGGCCGCCTGGCGGGAGAAGATCACCCGCGAGTCCTGGTGGCCGGGGCGGATCAGCGGAGGCCTTGTCAGCTACTGGGTCTACCAGCACCTGGGCAACCTCAGCCCGCAGGAGCTGGCCGACAACAAGACGTGGCAGGCCATCCAGGGCATGAGCGCCGACGACCCCACCCGGGACGCCGAGCCGATGCTGTGCGAGATGGCCGAGCTGGCCGACGCCGAACCCGCGACGATCCGGTGGAGCTACGTCCGGCACTGGGGCGACGCCCGGCTGATCATGATCGACAGCCGGGCCGGCCGCGTGCTCGAGGAGCAGCACCGCAGGATGCTCGACGAGGACGAGTTCGCCTGGGTCGAGGCCGCGATGCGCCGCGCGGTCGACGAGGGCGTCGAGCACCTGATCCTCGGCACCTCCCTGCCGTGGCTGCTACCCCACGCGATCCACAACCTCGAGCGCTGGAACGAGACGCTCAACGTGCGTCACCACGGCCGCCTGCGGGGACGCATCGCCGAGGCGATGCGCCAGGCGTCCGACCTCGAGCACTGGGCAGCGTTCGGGCATTCGTTCGAGCGCCTGGGCGACGCCCTCGCCCGGGTGGCCCGGGGCGACCACGGCCGCGCGCCGTCGACGGCGCTGGTGCTCTCCGGGGACGTCCACCACGCCTACGCCGCCGAGCTCGTGCAGCCGGGCGACCTGACCGCGCGCGTGCACCAGCTCACCGTCTCCCCGTTGCACAACCAGGCGCCGCACCCCATCCGCGTCGGCTTCCGGATCGGCTGGAGCCGGACGGCGAGGCGGTTCACCGAGGTCCTGGCGCGCTGGGCGCGCGCGGAGCCGACCCGTCTGGAGTGGGAGAAGCAGGCCGGGCCCTTCTTCGGCAACCAGATCGGCGAGCTGGTCCTGGACGGCCGCTCGGCCCGCTTCGTGCTGTCGGTCACCGAGCTCGGCCGACCGGACCTGCGGGAGGTCCTCGACATGCACCTGGCCGACGCCTGACAGGCTTGGGGCATGACGGGTGACTACGGCGTGCGGCCGGCCCCTGGTCCCGATCAGCCGCCCATCCCGGTGCGGCTGGTCACCTTCAACACCCACCACGGCGTCGGAGAGGACGCGCGGCACGACCTGCCGCGGCTGGCCAAGGTGCTCGCCTCGGTCGAGGCCGACGTCATCTGCCTCCAGGAGGTCGACCGGCACTTCGGCGACCGCAGCGAGGACGTCGACCAGGCGCTGCTGCTCTCGCGCGCGCTGGACATGCAGCTGGCCTGGGGCCCGGCGATCGACGAACCACGCCCCGGCGACCAGCCGCGGCGGCAGTACGGGAACGCGCTGCTCTCCCGGCTGCCGATCCTGGTCAGCGACGTGCACCCGCTGCCCGGCGGCGGTGAACCGCGCATCGCGCTGCGCACGATGCTCGAGCTGGACGGCGGGACGCTCTGGGTCACCGCGACGCACCTGACGACGCGGTCGCCGCAGGAGCGGGCCGAGCAGGTGGCGGCGCTGGCCGGGCTGCACAGCGAGGACATGGCGGCCGGCGTCCTGGTCGGCGACTTCAACGCCCGCCCCGACGCGCCGGAGCTCGATCCGCTCCGCGAGCGCTTCACCGACGCGTGGGAGCTCGCCGCGGACCGGGAGGACCAGGCCGGCTGGCGGTTCTGGCAGCGGGACGAGGGGCACACCCACCCGGCGCACGCGCCGCACCGCCGCATCGACCAGGCATGGGTCTCCGCCGGGGTCGCGGTGGCCTCGGCCCAGGTCCTCGACGCGGCCGGCGCCTCCGACCACCTCCCGCTGATGGTCGACCTGCTGGTGACCTCGGGGGTCTAGGTCGCCAGCCGCCTCGGCCGCGACCGCACGCGCCGCCACCAGGACGTGCGCTCCGCGGACGGGTCCGGCACCGTCTCCCAGTCGATCCGCTCCGGCGGCGGCAACGTCGCCAGCGGCTCGTCGAGGGAGTGGACCTCCAGGCCCGCCAGCCGGCCGTGCGAGACGAACAGCAGCACTCCCCCGATCGGCTCCCCTGCGGCGTCCACCACCGTGCCCTCGACCGGCGCGGGGCTCGACGCGGAGGAGACGGGCAGGCCGTCGGGTACGTGCAGGTCGATCGTGACGCAGCCGCACTCGCAGCCCGTCGACGCGGTCGCCTCCCGCGCCTGGACGCGCAGCTCCTCCACCCCGTCGAAGTCGTGGTCGAGCAGTGAGTCCAGCAGCGCCCGCTCGGTCGTCGTCAGCGGACGCCGGGCGGCGTGGACGTCGTTCATCCCCACGCGCTCCACTCTGACGCCCGGAGGCCGTCCCGGCTCGCCGAACGCGCTCAGGCGCTCTCGAGCTCCCGCAGCCGCTGGCTGATCACCCCGGTGATGCCGTCGCCGCGCATGCTCACGCCGTACAGGGCGTCGGCGACCTCCATCGTCCGCTTCTGGTGCGTGATGACGATCAGCTGCGACGTCGACCGCAGCTGCTCCACGAGGGTCAGCAGCCGGCCCAGGTTGACGTCGTCGAGGGCGGCCTCGACCTCGTCGAGGACGTAGAACGGCGAGGGGCGGGCCCGGAAGATCGCGACCAGCAGCGCGACCGCGGTGAGGGACCGCTCGCCACCGGACAGCAGCGACAGCCGCTTCACCTTCTTGCCCGGCGGGCGGGCCTCCACCTCGACGCCGGTGGTCAGCATCGAGTCCGGCTCGGTGAGCACCAGCCGGCCCTGCCCGCCGGGGAACAGCGTGGCGAAGACCGTCTCGAACTCCCGCGCCACGTCGGCGTAGGCGGAGGCGAAGACGTCGTGGATGCGCTCGTCGACCTCGCGCACGACGGTCAGCAGGTCGCGGCGGGTGTTCTTCAGGTCCTCCAGCTGCGTGGCGAGGAAGCCGTGCCGCTCCTCCAGCGCCGCGAACTCCTCCAGGGCCAGCGGGTTGACCTTGCCGAGCGTGGCGAGGTCGCGCTCCGCCTTGGCGGCCCGCCGCTCCTGGACGGCGCGGTCGTACGGCACCGGCTCCGGTTCGGGGTCGCCCGCCGCCTCCGCCGCCGCGACCTGTTCCTGCGTCGGCGGGACGGGGGCACTGGGGCCGTACTCGCCCACCAGCGTCGGCAGGTCGACCCCGTACTCCTCGGCTGCCCGCACCTCCAGCGCCTCGATGCGGTACCGCTGCTCGGCGCGGGCCACCTCGTCGCGGTGCACCTCGTCGGTGAGCCGGTCCAGCTCGGCGGTCGCCGTCCGCACGCGCGCCCGGACCTCGAGCAGCTCGGCCTCGGCGGCCGCCCGCGACGCGGCGAGCTCGTCCCGCTCGGCAGCGGCGCGGGTGAGCGAGCCCCCGAGGGCGACGAGCGCCGCGTCCGCGTCGCGCCGGACGCCGGCCGCCACGGCCGCCCCGCGCTCGCGTGCGACCCGAGCAGCAGCGGCCCGCTCCCGCGCCGCGCGCTCCTGGCGGGCCTGCCGGCGCAGCGACTCGGCGCGCCCGTGCAGGGCGCGGGCGCGCTCCTCGGCGGTGCGGACGGCGAGCCGAGCCTCGGTCTCGGCCTGCCGGGCGGCCGCCACCTCCGCGCGCAGCCGGTCCCGCGCCTCGGTCGACGGCTCCTCCTCGACCGGCGCCGCCTCCGCCTCGGCCAGCCGCTCCTCGAGCGCCGCGAGGCCGCTCACCACCTGCTCCAGCGCCTGTTCGGCGCGGACGCGCGCGGCGAGCGACCGCTCGGCCTCGGCCTGCGCTGAGCGCGCGGCGGCACCCAGCTCGGCCAGCTGCGCCGCCACGGCCGAACGGGAGCGGTCCGACGCCTGACGGGCCACGACGGCGGCGTCGACGTCCGCCGACCGGGCCTGCGCCTCCGCCCGGGCCCCGGCGAGCCGGTCGGCCAGCTCCGCGGCGCGGGCGACGGCGGCGGCCAGCTCGGCCTCGGCCTCCTCCACCCGCGCCCGGACGACGAGGTTCGCCGGAGCGTCGGTCTGCCCGCCGACGGTCCAGTCGGCGCCCACGAGGTCACCGGCCGCGGTCACCGCACGGACCCGGGGGTGCGTGGTCACCAGCGCGACGGCCGCGTCGAGGTCGGCGACCAGCGCGACCCGCTCCAGCGACCGCGCGAGGGCCGGCTGCAGCGCGTCGGGGGCACCGACCGCGTCCAGCGCCCAGCGGGCGCCGTCCGGGAGCACCGGCCACCCGTCGCGCGGGACCGGCGGCAGGCCACCGGTGACCAGCAGCCCGGCACGTCCGCCGTCGCTGTCCTTGAGGTGCGCCAGTGCGGCCGCGGCCTCGGCCACGCCGGCGACGACGACCGCGTCGGCCATCCCGCCCAGCGCCGCCGCCACGGCGACCTCGTCGCCGGCGCGCACGGTGAGCCGGTCCGCCACCGGACCGAGCACACCGGGGAGCCCGGCACCCAGGACGGCGGCCGCGCCGTCGACCGGGGTCAGGCCCTGGGCGAGCGCATCCCGCCGCGCCTGCCACGATGCCCGGTCGCGCTCCGCGGCGCGCTCGGCCTCGGTCAGCTCCGCGACCAGGCGGGCCGCCTCGGCGTGGGCGGCGACGGCCTCCTCGTGCGCGGTGACGAGGGCGACGTCGCCGTCCTCCTGGTCGGCGACGGTCTCGCGGCGTTCGGCCAGCCGCTCGACCGCCACCTCGGCGCGGTCGGCGGCCTCACCGGCCGCCAGCGTGAGCCGCTCGATCTCGGCCTGCCCCGCCGCCACCCGGGAGCGGGCGGCCGCGACCTCGCCGGAGAGCCGGGCCAGGCCCTCCCGGCGGTCGGCCAGCGCGCGGGCGGCGGCGACCCAGGCGCGCTCCTCGGCGGTCAGGGCGGTCTCCAGCTCGGCGCGCTGGGCGACGACGGCGGCCAGGCGATTGCGCTCGGTCTCCAGCCCGGCGGCGAGCTCGGCCTCGGTCACCGCCACGCGGTCGGCCTCGGCGTCGAGCTGGTCGGGGTCGCGGCCGGCACCGGCGGCGGGTGCCGCGGCGGACAGGTGGCGGTGGCGCTCGGCGGCCAGCGAGGCGACGCCGCGGAAGCGCTCGCCGAGCGCCGAGAGCCGGTACCACGTCTCCGACGCGGCCTGCAGCCGCGGAGCGCTCGCGGCCAGGCTCGACTCGAGCTCCGCCTCCCGCCGCGCGACGACCGACAGGTCGCGCTCGACGACGGCGCGCCGCTCGCGCGCGGCGGTCTCGTCGGCGACGTCCTTGTCGAGGGAGTCGCGCAGCTGGACGAGGTCGTCGGCGAGCAGCCGCAGGCGGGCGTCGCGGAGGTCGGCCTGCACGCCCGCCGCACGGCGGGCCACCTCGGCCTGGCGGCCCAGTGGCTTGAGCTGGCGGCGCAGCTCGACGGTGAGGTCGGCCAGCCGGTCGAGGTTGTGCTGCATCCCCTCGAGCTTCCGCAGCGCCTTCTCCTTGCGCTTGCGGTGCTTGAGGACGCCGGCGGCCTCCTCGATGAACGCGCGACGGTCCTCGGGTCGCCCGGAGAGGACGGCGTCGAGCTGCCCCTGGCCGACGATGACGTGCATCTCCCGGCCGATGCCGGAGTCGCTCAGCAGCTCCTGGACGTCGAGCAGCCGGACCTTGTCGCCGTTGATCTCGTACTCGCTCTCCCCGGAGCGGTACATGCGGCGGGTGATCGACACCTCGGTGTACTCGATCGGCAGGGCGCCGTCGGAGTTGTCGATCGTCAGCGTCACCTCGGCCCGGCCGAGTGCGGGACGGCCGGCCGTGCCGGCGAAGATGACGTCCTCCATCTTGCCGCCGCGCAGGCTCTTCGCGCCCTGCTCGCCCAGGACCCAGGCGATGGCGTCGACGACGTTGGACTTGCCCGACCCGTTGGGGCCTACGACGGCGGTGATGCCGGGCTCCAGCCGGAGCGTGGTCGCGGACGCGAAGGACTTGAAGCCCTTGAGCGTCAGGCTGGAGAGGTGCACAGAACGGGGACCCTAGTCCAGGGAACCCCCGGAATCCCGGATCTCCGGGGTATTGGTGCGGGTGTGACGGAGGGGTTCGGAACGGCCGTCAGGCGAGCGCGGGCTCGGCGTTCTCGCCGGCCATCGACAGCAACTCGTGGGCGATCGCGGTGTCGCGCTGGTGGCGCAGCTCGGCGAGCTCCTGCTCCAGCCGGCGCACCTTGGCCCGCAGGACGGCGTTCTCCTCGGCTACTCGGAGTTCCGAGGGGGCTACGACGTGACCGAACAGGGCCTTGGCCATGACTGCAACGGCCTTTCCGAGCGAGAGGGTGAGCCCGGCGCCCCGGATGCCGGTCGGCGCGAGCTTGTGGTATCCCCAGGGTGACAGGCCGCGTCACGCAGGTCAACGCGAAGAATGCCTACTCCCCGTGTCGGGGGGATGTCGCGTTCGTCACTCTGCGGTGAACGTCGATCCGCCTCGTGCGGGCTCGTCACGGGAGTCGACGGCCGTCACCGCACCCGGCGCGCGGGGCCCGTCGAGTGCGGCGAGCACGTCGGCCACGGCGTCGTCGTCCCCCTCGAGCACGACCTCCACCCGGCCGTCGGCCAGGTTCCGCGCCCGGCCGGCCAGGCCGGCGGCCTCGGCCAGCCCGCGCACGAACCAGCGGTAGCCGACGCCCTGCACGTGCCCGGAGACCAGGGCGACGACCCGCCGCGTCATGACCGGCGGGCGCGCGGGCGCGGTTGGCAGGTCGGACAGCTGTAGCTCGACCGGTTCATGAACGACTCGCGCCGGATCGGCGTCCCGCAGCGCGGGCAGGGCCGGTCACCCTGGCCGTACACGGCGAGGAAGCGGGAGAAGTAGCCGCTCTGCCCGTTGACGTCGACGTACAACGAGTCGAAGGACGTCCCGCCCTGGGCGAGCGCCTCCCCCAGCACGTCACGGACGCCGTCCAGCAGGTCGGCGACCTGTGCTCGGGTCAGCTTGTCGGTGGGCCGGGCGCCGTGCAGCCGGGCCCGCCAGAGCGCCTCGTCGGCGTAGATGTTGCCGACGCCGCCGATCAGCGTCTGGTCGAGCAGCGCCCGCTTGACCTCGGTGCGCCGGCGCCGGAGCGCGGCCGAGAAGCCGTCGACGTCGAACGCGTCGTCGAGCGGGTCGATCGCGATGTGCGCCAGCCGCGCGGGGATCTGGTCACCGGCGCTCTCCTCGACCGCGAGCCCGCCGAAGGTCCGCTGGTCGACGAAGCGCAGCTCGCGGCCGCCGTCGGCGAAGGTGAACCGGGCGCGCAGGTGCGTCTCGTCGGGCTGGCTGGGCTTCTCCACGAGCAGCTGCCCGCTCATGCCCAGGTGGGCGACCAGCGCCCGGCCGGACGACGCCCCGTCCGGCTCGGCGAGCGGCAGCCACAGGTACTTGCCGCGCCGGTGCGCCGCGGTGAACGTGCGCCCGGTCAGGGCGGAGACGAAGTGGTCGGCGCCCTCCAGGTGCCGGCGCACCGCGCGCGGGTGGTGCACCTCGACCGTGGCGACGGTGCGCCCGGCGACCCACTGCTCGAGGCCACGGCGCACCACCTCGACCTCGGGGAGCTCCGGCACCGCTCAGCCGTCCTGCGAGGAGGGGTCCTGCGACAGCGTCCGCCAGGCGGCCTCGGCCGCCTCCTGCTCCGCTGCCTTCTTCGTGCGCCCGCGGCCGCGGCCGTACACGGTCCCGGCGAGCACGACCTCGGCGGCGAAGGTCTTGGCGTGGTCGGGGCCGTCGTCCTCGACCCGGTAGGAGGGCGCGCCCAGACCGCGGGCGGCACCGAGCTCCTGGAGGCTGGTCTTCCAGTCCAGGCCGGCGCCCCGGGTGGCGGCCTCGACCAGCATCGGGTCGAAGAGCCGGTGGACGATCGCGGCGGCGGTGTCGAGGCCGCAGCCGAGGTGGATCGCCCCGATCAGCGCCTCGACGGCGTCGGCCAGGATCGAGTCCTTCTCCCGGCCCCCGGTCGTCTCCTCACCCCTGCCGAGCAGGAGGTGCGGCCCGACCCCGCCGTTCCCGAGCCGCCGGGCCACGCCGGCGAGTGAGGTCATGTTGACCACCGAGGCACGCAGCTTGGCCAGCTGGCCCTCGGGGAGGTCCGGCTGGCTGCGGTAGAGCTCGTCGGTGACGACCAGGCCGAGCACCGAGTCGCCCAGGAACTCCAGGCGCTCGTTGGTCGGCAGGCCGCCGTTCTCGTACGCGAAGGACCGGTGCGTGAGCGCCAGGCCGAGCAGGCCGTCGGGCAGCTGCACGCCGAGGGCGTCCCGCAGCCAGGCGGCGGACCGCTCGGCGTGCTCGGGACCGCCCGGTGGGCGGCCGTCAGCCACGCTCCCGGAGGAGCGCA
The DNA here is from genome assembly GCF_054050495.1 of Blastococcus sp. SYSU D00922. NCBI lineage: Bacteria > Bacillati > Actinomycetota > Actinomycetes > Geodermatophilales > Geodermatophilaceae > Blastococcus > Blastococcus sp. SYSU D00922. Next base: position 193,048 of record NZ_JBJGZL010000005.1, on the reverse strand, counting down.
CCCCGGCGACCGTTCCCACCGTCGAGCCGGCGATCAGACCGAGAGAACCTGGCGACCGTCGTACTGGCCGCAGGTCGGGCACGCCTGGTGCGGGGGCTTGAGCGCACCGCAGGCGCGGTTCGGGCACGGCGACAGGGTCGGCGCGGACGCCTTCCACATCGAGCGGCGCGAACGGGTGTTGGCGCGGGACATCTTCCGCTTCGGGACAGCCACGGTCAGTTCTCCTCAGTGGTGGGGCTCTCGCCGGGGGCGCCCGGCGAGGAAGAAGGGGTGCCGAACTTGGCGGCGAGGCCGGCCCAGCGGGCGTCGACGACCTCGTGCGCGTGGTCGGCCGGCAGGTCGTCGAGGCGCTGCCCGCAGTCGGCGCACAGGCCGGCGCAGTCCTCGGCGCAGACCGGCGCCAGGGGCAGGGCGAGGACGATGCTGTCGCGGGCCAGCGGCTCGAGGTCGAGGAAGTCGCCCTCGATGCGGCGGACCTCGTCCTCCTCGCTGGTCGCCTCGGTGGTGCTGCCCTCGTAGGCGTACAGCTCCTGGACGTCCAGGGAGATGGTGTCCTCGATCGGCTCGAGGCAGCGGGCGCACGAGCCGGTGACGGGGGCGTCGATCTCGCCGCTGACGAGCACGCCCTCCATGACCGACTCCAGGCGCAGGTGCAGGTGCACCTCCGTGCCGGCGGGCACGCCGATCAGCTCCACCCGCCAGTCGTCGGGCGCCGGGGCGGTCCGGTCGAGCTCCTGCATCGATCCCGCGCGACGGCCGAGTTCCCGCAGGTCGACGCGCCAGGGGTTGGCGGCGGGGCGCCGGGCGTCGGAGGACGCGGCACCTGAGCGGAGCGGAGAAGCGGCAGACATGTCAGTACTCGCGGTAGGCAGTGGGAGGAGGCCGGCCGGGACGACCCCTTCAGGGGCACCACCGGCGGTCGGACCAGGAGACGAGACTACCCGATCCCTGGAACGGACCGGCGGGGAGCAGAGGTGACTCCGCGCTCCCTCGGGGTTCGCCTCAGGGTTCGCGCAGCGTCGTCCGTGCCTTCTCGACCGAGTGGAGCATGTGCTCGAGCGTCGACTCGAAGTCGGCGAGCCGGCTGTCGACGTACTGGTCGACCTCCGCCCGCGTGTGCGCCGCCTCGGCGTGCGCCTGCGCGCCCAGCTCGTCGGCGCGGGAGACCGCACCCCGGTACACCTCGGTCTCGGTGATCAGCCGCTCGTGCTCGGCCTGCGCGGCCGCAAGGATCTCGGCGTGCTGCGCCTGGGCGTCGGCGATCACCGCCTCGCGGTGCGCGACCGCCTCGGCGACGAGGCGCTGCGCCTCGGCCTCCGCCTCGGCGAGCATGTCCTCCGCGTCGGCCTGGGCCTGGGCCAGGATGTCGTCGCGCTGGCGGCGGGCCGTGCCGAGGAGCTCGTCGCGCTGGCGCCGCGCGGAGGACAGCAGCTGCTCGCTCTCGCCGCGGGTGCGGCCGGTCAGCCGCTCGGCCTCGGCCTGGGCCTGCTGCAGGATCTCGGTGCGCTGCTCGACGATCGCGCCGGCCGCCTGGACGTCCTCGGGCAGCGACTCGCGCAGGTCGTCGAGCAGGTCCAGCAGGTGGTCGCGGGGCACCATGCACGAGCCCGACATGGGCACGCTGCGGGCGTTCTCGATGACCGTCGTCAGCTCGTCGACGGTCTCGTACAGCCGGTAGACGACCTCCGTCACGTCGCGCCGTCCCGCCGCGTCCGCTCCCGCAGCCGGTCGTCGACGACCTTGGGCACCAGCCGGGAGACGTCGCCACCGAACGTGGCGATCTGCTTGACCAGGCTCGAGGAGAGGTGCCCGACCTGCGGCGCGGTGGGCACGAAGAGGGTCTCGATCCCGGCCAGCTCGCGGTTCATCTGCGCCATCTGCAGCTCGTACTCGAAGTCGCTCACCGCGCGCAGGCCCTTGACGATCACCGGGATGTCGTGGCCCCGGCAGTAGTCGACGAGGAGCCCCTCGAAGCTGTCGACGGTGACGTTGGGCAGGTCGGCGACCGACTCGCGCAGCAGGTCCATGCGCTCGGTGACGCTGAACAGCCCGGCCTTGCCCGGGTTCACCAGGACGGCGACGACCAGCTCGTCGTAGAGCCCGGCGGCCCGGGTGATGACGTCGACGTGCCCGTTGGTCACCGGGTCGAAGGATCCCGGGCAGACGGCACGCCTCACGGAAAGCGACCGTACCGGAGCTGGGCCTCTCCGTAGCGCCGGTCGCGCAACCCGACGAGGGGTGTCGGCCACTCCCACGGCTCCTCGCGGCTGCTCCGCTCCACGACGACGACCGCCTCCGGCGCCAGCCACCCACCGTGGACCAGCGACTCCAGCACGGTGAGCACCTCCTCCGTCGGCGTCACGTACGGCGGGTCGGCGAGCACGACGTCGAAGGGGGCGGGCGGCGCGCCGCCGACCACCGTCGGCACCGAGCCCTTGACCACCCGCCCGCCCGGCAGGCCGACGGCGGCGAGGTTCTCCTTGAGCACCGGCAGCACCGCCGGGGAGGACTCGACGAACACGACGGTGGAGGCACCGCGGGACAGCGCCTCGAGCCCGAGGGCGCCGGTGCCCGCGTACAGGTCGAGGACGGCCGCGCCCCGGAGGTCGGTCAGGTGGCCCAGCGCGTTGAACAGCGCCTCGCGGGCCCTGTCGCCGGTCGGCCGGACGCCCGCCTTGGGCACCTTGAGCCGGCGCCCACCCGCCGAGCCCGAGATGAGTCGCGTCACGCCTTCTCCAGGTAGTCGGCCCGCTCGTCGGTGGCCAGCCGCGCCACCTCGGCGGCCAGACCCGGGTGGTCGGCCAGGCCGCGCTCGGTCTCGAGCAGTGCCGTCGCCTCGCCGCGGGCGGCGGCGATGAGCTCCTCGTCCTCGAGCAGGGAGAGCAGGCGGACCCCGGAACGCTTGCCGGACTGGGCCGCGCCGAGGATGTCGCCCTCCCGCCGCGTCTCCAGGTCGAGGCGGGCCAGCTCGAAGCCGTCGGAGGTCGACGCCACTGCGGCCAGCCGCTGGCCGGTCGCCGAGGCCGACGGTGCCTCGGTGACGAGCAGGCACAGCCCCGGGTGCTTGCCCCGCGCGACCCGGCCGCGCAGCTGGTGCAGCTGGCTGACGCCGAACCTGTCGGCGTCCATGACGACCATGACGGTCGCGTTGGGGACGTCGACACCGACCTCGACGACGGTCGTGGCCACCAGGACGTCGATCTCCCGCGCGGCGAAGGCGCGCATGCGGGCGTCCTTCTCCTCGGGGGTGAGCCGCCCGTGGAGGACGTCGAGCCGGAGCCCGGCGAGCGGGCCGCTGCGCAGCAGCTCGAACATGTCGAGGACGGCCAGCGGCGGACGGCGGTCGGTCTGGGGCTCGTCGTCGGGCGCGCCGTCGACGTCCTCGGGCTCGTCGTCGGCCCCTGCCTCGTCGCCGATCCGCGGGCAGACGACATAGGCCTGCCGGCCGTCGGCCACCTCCTCGCGGAGCCGCTCCCAGGCCCGGTCGAGCCACGCGCGCTTCTCGACGACCGGCACGACCGAGCTGGACACCCCGCCGCGGCCGCTCGGCAGCTGGCGCAGCGTCGACACCTCGAGGTCGCCGTAGACGGTCATGGCGACCGTCCGCGGGATGGGGGTGGCCGTCATGACCAGGACGTGCGGCGGGCGGTTGCCCTTCGCGCGCAGGGCGTCGCGCTGCTCGACCCCGAAGCGGTGCTGCTCGTCGACCACGACCAGCCCGAGGTCGGCGAAGTCGACGCCCTCCTGGAGCAGTGCGTGCGTGCCCACGACGATCCCGGCGCGGCCCTCGGCGACCTCGGCCCGCGCCTCCCGCTTCGCGGCGGCCTTGAGCGAGCCCGTCAGCAGGGTGACGCGCGTGCCGGCGGGGTCGCCGTCCAGCTCCCCGGCCCGGCCCAGCGGACCGAGCAGGTCGCGGATCCCGCGGGCGTGCTGCGCGGCCAGCACCTCGGTCGGCGCGAGCAGCGCGGCCTGGCCGCCGGCGTCGACGACCTGGGCCATCGCGCGCAGCGCGACCACCGTCTTGCCCGAGCCCACCTCGCCCTGCAGCAGGCGGTGCATGGGCTGGTCCCGGTCGAGCTCCGCGGCCAGCTCCTCCCCCACCGCCCGCTGGCCCTCGGTCAGGGCGAAGGGCAGCGCCGCGTCGACGGCGTCGAGCAGCCCACCGCCCCGGCGCGGCCGCGCGGTACCCGGCTCCAGGGCGGCGGCCCGCCGGCGGGCGGCGAGGGTGAGCTGCAGGACCAGCGCCTCGTCCCACTTGAGCCGGTGCGCCGCGCGCTCGACGTCCTCCATGGAGGTGGGCCGGTGGATGTCGAGGAGGGCGGCGGCCAGGGGCAGGATCCCGTGCCTGGTCCGCATGTCCTCGGGCAGCGGGTCCTCCACCAGACCGGCGAGGTTGCCCTGCGGGCCGAGGAGCAGCTTCAGCGACTTCTGGATGACCCAGCTGGAGACGTCCTTGCTGGCCGGGTAGATCGGGATGAGCGCCCGCGCCCAGTCGTCGTCGCCGGTGTCGCCGTCGAGCAGGTGCATGTCGGGGTGGGCGAACTGCTTCTCGCCGCGGTACTCCCCGACCGTCCCCGCGAACATCCCCCAGGCGTTCACCTTGAGCGCGGCGTGCCGGTGGTTGAAGAACACCAGCTTCATCCGGCCGCTGCCGTCACCGACGACCACCTCGGTGAGGCTGCCCCTGCGGTTGCGCATCGGGCGGGTGGTGACGCTGCGGACCTGAGCCAGGACCGTCACGCGGTCGCCCACCTGCACGTCGGCGAGGTCGGCCTGCTCGCCGCGGCTGGCGTACCGGCGCGGGTAGTGCCGCAGCAGGTCGCGCACGGTGTGCAGGGACAGCTGCTCGGCCATGCTCGTCGCCGTCTTCGGGCCGAGCACCCGGCTCAGCGGCGTCTCGAGGGTCACCGCCATGCGATCACTCGACCCCCACCTGGAGCGGGATGCCGCTGGGCCCCCCGCCGTAGCGGCTCACCTCGATCGTGGGGTGGGCCGTGGCCAGGTGCCGGCAGACGGTGTCGCCCAGCTCGTCGTCCTCGCCCACGAGCAGGGTGGCCATCTCGCCGCCGGCCGAGAGCATCCGGTCGAGCAGCTCGCACGCGACGCCCGCCAGGTCGGGGCCGATCACGACGACGTCGCCCTCGGCGGAGCCCAGCGCGTCGCCCGGCTGGCAGCGCCCCGCCGAGGTGAGGGCCTCCTGGTCGGCGACGGTCACCTCCGCCCACCGGGTCGCCGCCGCCGCCTCGGCCATGGCGATGACGTCGTCGCCGAACCGGCGTGCCGGGTCGGACACCGCGATGGCGGCCAGGCCCTGGACCGGCGACCGGGTGGGGACGACGCCGACGTCGCGGCCCGCCTCGCGCGCGCGGGTGGCCGCCCGGGCGGCGACCGGCAGCAGCTCCGCGTCGTTGGGCAGGACCACGACCTCGTGCGCGGCGGAGGCGAGGACCTCCGCCAGCACGTCGTCCTCACCCACGCCGTCGGGACCGCAGGCGACCACGCGGACGCCCTCGCCGGTGAACAGCTCGGCGAGACCGTCGCTGGACACGACCGCGATCACCGCGCGGGTGCCGGGAACGGGTGCGCTCGGCGCGACCGGCGCCAGCGGGGTGACCGAGATGCGGTACGGGCGGCCGACCTCGATGCCGGCCTCGATCGCGGCTCCGACGTCGGCGACGTGGACGTGCACGTTCCACTCGCGGCCGGACGGGGTGTCGACGCCGACGACGACCAGGCTGTCGCCGAGCGCGGCCAGGCGCTCCTGCAGCCGCGCGACGGACTCCTCGTCGGTGTCGGCCAGCAGGTACTGGACCTCGCTGCCCGGCCCGGCCGGCGGGGGGTGCGGCAGGTGCTCGCCGGAGTGGTGCTTGTGCCCGTGGTCGCGGCGGGCCAGCGGGGGCCGCGCCGGCTCGACGCCGGTCACCGTCGTCACCAGCGCGTCGAGGACCAGGCACAGCCCGGCGCCGCCCGCGTCGACGACACCGGCCGCGCGGAGCGCCTCGAGCTGACCGGGGGTGGCCTCCAGGGCGACCCGCGCACCGTCCGCGGCGGCGCGGACGACGTCGGCCAGCGCGGTGCGGCCCTCGTCGACGGCCGCGCCCGCCGCCTGGGCCCCGGCCCGCGCGACGGTGAGGAAGGTGCCCTCCTCCGGGTCGGCGACCGCGCCGTACGCGGCGTCGGCGGCCTTCTGCAGCGCCGCCGCGAAGGCCGGCCCGTCGGCCGGCGGCTGGCCGGCCAGCTGGTCGGCGAGGCCGCGGAGCAGCTGGGCGAGGATCGTGCCCGAGTTGCCCCGCGCCCCGAGCACGGCGCCGCGGGCGAGGACCGACCAGGCCGGCTCGGTGGTGCGCGACCCCTCGGCGTCGAGGGCGGCGACGGCGGCCTGGGCGGTCAGCAGCAGGTTCGTGCCGGTGTCACCGTCGGGGACGGGGAAGACGTTGAGGTCGTCGAGGCGCCCGCGGGACTCGGACAGCGCCTCGACCGCGGTCCGGTACCACTGCCCGACCGCGGTGTCGTCCAGCGCCTCCACCACGGCCGGAGGGTACCCAGAGGAGCCGACAGGACCGGTGGTCCGCGGCGGCGGTCACCGCTCCGGGGGGTCCGGCGACACGGCCGGCGGAGAACGGCTAGACTGGCCGACGGTCTTCTGCGGGTGCTGCCTTGCCCCGCCGTCTGTGAACGATTCTCTGGGAGTGATTCAACCGTGGCTGCCGTGTGCGATGTGTGTGGCAAGGGGCCCGGTTTCGGTATGTCGGTGTCGCACTCGCACCGCCGCACGCCGCGCCGTTGGAACCCGAACATCCAGTCCGTGCGGGCGCTGATCGCCCCTGGCAACCGTCGCCGGATCAACGCGTGCACCTCGTGCATCCGCGCCGGCAAGGTCGTCCGCGCCTGACGCACGCCTGACTGCACGACGAACCCCGGAGGTCATCGACCTCCGGGGTTCTTCGCGTCTCCGGGTGTCAGCCGGACGCCGGCCGCCAGCCGTCGGGCGGGTCCTCCCCGACGCGGCCGTCCACGGCCTCCCGCAGCAGGTCGGCGTGGCCGGTGTGCCGGCCGTACTCCTCGATCAGGTCGCACAGGAGCCGGCGCAGGCTGGCATGCGCCCCGTCGGGCCCGGTGAGGTGGACGGGCTGGCCCGGTCCGCCCTCGGCCAGGGCGGCGCCCAGGCGCGCGCGGGACCGGGCGACCGCGTCGTCCCAGTACGCGTAGAGCTTCTCCGGGGCGTCGTCGGCGGCCGAGGTGAACGCCCAGTCCTCCCCTCCGGCCCACTCGCTCTCCCACGGCTCACCGATGCGCTCGCCGCGCAGGCGCCGGGTGAAGACGTCGTCCTCGACGCTGGCCAGGTGCTTGAGGAGGCCGCCGAGGGTGAGCGACGAGGCTCCGATCCGGGCCCTCAGCCCCGCGGCGTCGAGGTCGTCGGCCTTCCAGCGGAACGTCGTCCGCAGCCGCTCGAGGGCACCCACGAGGTGCTCGGTCTCGCTGCCGGCGATCGGCGGTTCCCAGGGCCGTGCGGGATCGGTCACGGCGGCACCGTAGCGGTGGACCCGCCGTTCAGTCCCGGCCGATCCCCCGCGCCCGGGCGGCCGTGACGACGATGTCCACCACCGCGTCGACCGGCAGCTCCGTCGCGTCGACCACCAGGTGGTAGTGCCGCGCGGCCGCCGGGTCGCAGCGGTAGAAGTGCCGCACGTAGGCCTCCCGCGCCCGGTCGCTGGCGTCCATCTCCCGGCGCACCTCCTCGACCGGCCGGCCCGACCTCCGGACCGCCGCCGCCAGGCGCCGGTCGGCCGGCCCGTCCAGCCGGACGTGCAGGACGTCGGGGCGGTCGCGCAGCACCATCGCGCCCCCGCGGCCCAGGACCACTCCCCCGTGGACCGACGCGATCTCGCCGAGGATCCGCTCCGTCTGCTCGCGGTAGGCCCGCGCGTCGGGCAGCCCGGCGGTCGGGACGACGCCGCCGACCGGGTCCGGCATGGTGCCCAGCGACGCCACGAGGCGCCACAGCCCGCGCACGACGGTCTCGTCGTTGGCCTCCGCCTCCTCGACCGGCACCCCGAGCCGCCCGGCCACCTGCGCGGGGATGGCGCGGTCGTGGAAGGGCAGCCCCAGCCGCTGCGCGACGGCCGGCGCGATCTCCGCCCCCGCGGCCCCGTAGGCCGCCGAGATCGTCACGACGCCCATGACGACTCCTCCTCCGCTCCGTCCAGGCGCTTGCCGAGGAACACCGCATCCGGCGCGCACGCGTAGACCCCGTACCCGGGCACCGGGCGGTAGCCGAGGTCGGCGTACAGCGCCAGCGCCTCCGGCTGCTCCCGGCCGGAGTTCAGCACCACCTCCGGGTGCCCGGCGGCGGCCGCGCTCTCCTCCAGCGCCGCCACGACCAGCCGCGCCACACCGCGGCGCCGGAAGCCGGGCTCCACGTACACCCGCTTGATCTCCGCCGCGCCGTCCGGCAGCGCCCGCCACGCGCCGCACCCGGCGGGCGCGCCGTCGACCTCGGCCACCAGGAACAACCCCTGCGGCGGGAGGAACTCGGCGGGCTCGACGACGGCGGCGTCCCGGCCGCCGTAGCGCAGGACGTACTCCTGCTGGACCGCCTCGACGAGGTACTGCGCCAGCGGGTCGTCGTAGGGCAGGGGGCGCAGCGTCGCGACGGTCCCGTCGCGCAGCACCCCCTCAGCCGAAGTGGACATGTCCAGCTCCCTCCGCACCGATCGCCCGGACGACGTCCGCCGCCGGTCCACCGTCCACCTGCACGCCGGCAGTCCGCCCCTTCCGCACGCGCCCGATCGGGGTCCACCCGACGGGCAGGGCCGTGCGGGCCGGGAACGTCGCCACGAGCGCATGGTCCTCGCCCCCGGTGAGCACCCACACCAGCGGATCGACGCCGAGCGCCGACCCGACCTGCTGCAGCGGGCCGGCCGGGTCCAGGCAGGCGCGTTCCACGGCGGCCCGGTCGAGGTCCACCACGACCTCGCTGTCGGCGGCGATGTGGCCGAGGTCCGCCAGAAGGCCGTCGCTCACGTCGCACATCGCGGTCGCGCCCGCCTCCGCCGCGCCCGGACCGGCCGCGTAGGGCGGCGTGGGCCGCCGGTGCGCGGCGACGACCGCGATCGGGCTGCTGAAGCCGCGCCGGAGGACGGCGAGCCCGCAGGCCGACCAGCCGAGGCGGCCGGCCAGCGCGACGACGTCGCCCGGCCGGGCCCCCGACCGGAGGACCGGCGGGCGGCCGGCCAGGTCGCCCAGCGCCGTGACCGACAGGACGACCGCGTCGCTGTCGGCGGCCGCGGCGACGAGGTCGCCGCCCACCACCGCCGCGCCCAGCGGGGCGCACTCGGCGGCGAGACCGGCCGCCACGCCCTCCAGCCACGCCGTCTGGGTGGTCGGCGGGCAGGCGAGCCCCACCAGCAGCGCGGTCGCCACGCCCCCCATGGCCGCCACGTCGGCCAGGTTCGCCGCCGCCGCCTTGTGCCCGATGTCCTCGGCCGACGACCAGTCCCGCCGGAAGTGCCGGCCCTCCACGAGGACGTCGGTCGTCGCGACCACCCGCCGGTCGGGGGTGCGCAGCACGGCGGCGTCGTCCCCGGGACCCACCTGGGCGGCCCGCGCGGTGCCCGCCTGGGCCAGCACGCGGCCGATCACGCCGAACTCGCCGACCACCTTGACGGTGTCGGCCGGGTCACCGCGCGGGACCAGCGGGCGGGGGCGAGTCATCGGTTCCCTTCCGGTGCTGAGGTAGGTTCGGCGAACTGACCGCCAGCCGGCGGGGACGACGAACCGGCAGTGCTGCCCGAGAGAGGTTTCCCGTGGTCCACGCCTACATCCTCATCCAGACCGAAGTCGGCAAGGCCGCCCAGGTAGCAGCGACGATCGGCGAGATCGACGGGGTGACCAAGGCCGAGGATGTCACCGGCCCCTACGACGTCATCGTCCGGGCCGAGGCCGACTCCGTCGACGAGCTCGGCCGCCTCGTGGTGGCGCGCGTGCAGTCGGTCGACGGCATCACCCGCACGTTGACCTGCCCGGTCGTGAACATCTGAGTGCCCGCTGAGGCAGCCCTGACCGAGGACGTCCCGACGCCGGCCCGGCCACCCGAGGACCCGCTGCGGCGGATCGCCCTGATCGCGTCCGCCGTCCTGGTCCCCCTCGTGGTGGGGCTGGTGGTGCTGGTGAACGTCCTGGGCGGGTCCGACGCCGCGGACGACGGCGGGGGCCCGGCCTCCGTCGACGGCAGCACCCCGGCGCAGCGTGAGGACCTCCCGGTGCTCCCCGTCGAGGTGCCCCCGGCGACCCCGGAGGCCGACGCGTCCTGCCCCGCCCTCATGGGCACGCTGCCGCTGGAGCTGGCCGGTGAGCCGTCCCGCCGGGTCGACTCGGAAACCCCGTACGCGTACGCCTGGGGCGACCCGGCCACCGTGCTGATCTGCGGGGTCGACCGCCCCGCCGGCTACGTCGCCGGGGTCTCGGCCATCCAGATCAACGGCGTGCAGTGGTACGTCGACACCAGCGACCCGGACGCCACGGTCTGGACGACGGTCGACCGGCCGGTCTACGTGCAGATCACCCTGCCGCCCGAGGTCGACAGCGCCCCCGTCACCGCGCTGACCCCGCAGATCGCGGCGGCGCTGCCCTACCGGGAGCCCCAGCCCGGCTGATCCGCGATCACCCCGGCGGGAGCCGGTCCAGCTGCTCGGCCAGGACGGCGCGGACCTCGTCCTCCGCCTCCTCGACCGACGGGGCCACGGCGGTCACCCCGACGCTGAAGACGCCGGAGCCGCACCAGGCCAGCGACGCCGGCCCGGTCAGCCCGCTGCCGGGCTCCGGGTCCTCCACCGACAGCAGGCGGCAGCCGCCGGGCAGGTCGAACGGTTGCTCGTCGAGCTCCGCGCCGTAGTGCTCCGCGTCGTTGCGCGCGAGGTCCGCGGCGTAGGCGCCCGCTCCTGCCCGGGCCTCGAACTGGTCGACGAACACGCCCGTCATCGCCGCAGGCCCCTCGCCCCAGAACCGCTCCCAGCCGAACCGGTAGCCGTAGTCCTCCAGGACCTCCCGCTCGCGGGCCGGGTCGTCGGCGTACGCGGCGACGTCGGCCGCCTCCTTGCGGCCCGCAGGCGGCTCCAGCTCGTCGTCGGGCAGCCGGGGCAGGCCGGAGGCGACGCTGGTGACGACCAGCTCGCCGAGCTCCTCGGCGGACGCCGGCACCGGCCCGGAGTCCCCGGCGGTCGGCGTGCCGTCGACGGCGCGCGTGCAACCGGTGAGCGGCAGCAGGCACGGGAGGAGGGCGAGCAGGACGGCGCCCCGGTTCGGCCGGGGCCGCCGTCCGCGGCTCACCGAGCGATCCGGGAGCCGCCGTCCAGTGCCGACCGCACCAGCCGGTCGACCAGCTCGGGGTAGCTGACACCGCTGGCCGCCCACATGCGCGGGAACATCGAGATCGGGGTGAAACCGGGCATCGTGTTCACCTCGTTGATCACCAGCCGGTCGCGGCCGTCGGGGCCGGTGCCGAGGAAGAAGTCGACCCGGGCCAGGCCCCGGCAGTCCATGGCCTGGTACGCCTTCAGCGACGCCGCCTGCACCGCGGCGGTCTGCTCGGGCGTCAGGTCGGCCGGGACGTCGAAGTCCACCGAGTCGTCGAGGTACTTGGCCGAGAAGTCGTACCAGTCGACCCCGGGGCGCAGCCGGATCTCCGCCGGCAGGCTCGCCTCGGGCAGGCCACCGTCGACACCGGCCAGCACGCCGCACTCGATCTCCCGGCCGGGGACGGACGCCTCGACGATCACCTTCGGGTCCACCGCCGCGGCGGTGGCGACGGCCTCCGGGAACTGCGCCCAGTCGGTGACCTTGCTGATCCCGATGCTCGAGCCGGCCCGCGACGGCTTGACGAAGACCGGCAGCCCCAGCCGCTCGCGTGCGGCGTCGTCCAGCAGCGCGGGATCGGCGCTGATCGCTCCGGTGGCGTCGCGGAGGACGACGTGGTCGCCCTGCGGCAGCCCGGCGGCGGCCAGGAGCTTCTTGGTGAACTCCTTGTCCATCGAGGCGGCGCTGGCGAACACGCCGGACCCGACGTAGGGCAGGCCGGCCATCTCGAGCAGCCCCTGGATGGTGCCGTCCTCGCCGTAGGCGCCGTGCAGCACGGGGAAGACCACGTCCACGCCGGTGAACGCCGGCCCGATCGCCGCACCCGGGTCGAGCACGGCGAGGCCGCGGCCGGCCGGGTCCCCCACGAGGGAGACGGCGGTGCCGCCGGTGACCTCGGGCAGCTTCCCGTCGGTGATGGCCAGGCTCTGGTCGGGATCGGCCAGGACCCAGCCGCCGTCGGGGGTGATGCCCACCTTCACGACCTCGTAGCGGTCGGTGTCCAGCGCCGCGATCACGCTGCCCGCCGAGACGCAGGAGATGGCGTGCTCGGCGCTGCGGCCCCCGAACACGACCGCGATCCGAATCCGGCCGCCCGACCCCGTGCTGTTCGAGCCATGGCCCGCCATCCCACTCATCATCGCGACCCTAGTGGAGCCGGTGTGACAACCTTTCCGGCGTGCGCGACGACGCGGCCGCGGCGGCCGCCCCCTCCGCCTCGGAGACGACGCCTGCCGTGGACCCCGACGAGCGGTTCTCCCTGGGCATGCGGCTCGCGGGCCTGGCGGTGCACGTCTACACGGCCACCGGCTCGGTCCTCGGCCTGCTCATCGTCTTCGCGGCGTTCGAGGGCGAGGTGGAGACGGCGCTCTGGCTCGGGCTGGCCACGCTCTTCGTCGACGGCACCGACGGCATGCTGGCCCGCCGCTTCCGGGTCAAGGAGACGATCCCCTGGTTCGACGGTGCGCTGCTCGACAACATCGTCGACTACCTCACCTACGTGTTCGCCCCGATCGTGCTGCTGTGGACGGCCGGGTACCTCCCCGACGGGGTGCCGGGCTCGGTGGTCGCGGCCATCCCCCTGCTGGCGTCGTGCTACCAGTTCTGCCGGGTCGACGCGAAGACGGCCGACCACTTCTTCCTGGGCTGGCCGAGCTACTGGAACGTCCTCGCCTTCTACGTGATCGTGCTCGACCTCGGCGCCGCCTGGACCACCGTGGTGCTCCTGGTCTTCGCGGTCCTGGTCTTCGTGCCGATCCGGTACCTCTACCCCTCCCGCATGCGGTCGCTGCAGGCCCTGACGCTGACCCTGACGCTCGTCTGGCTCGTCACCTACGCGGTGCTGGTCGTGCAGCTGCCCGACCCGAACCCGTGGGTGGTCGCGGTGTCGCTGGGCTACATGGCCTACTACTGGGGCCTGAGCATCTGGCTGACCGCCCGCGGCGGCGGAGCCCGACGGATCTGGCGGTCAGTCCAGGGCAGCCAGGGCGACTGAGAGGTCGGCCACCAGGTCGGCGGTGTCCTCGATGCCGCACGACAGCCGCACGAAGCCCGGGGCGACCGCGTCGCCGCCCCACTGCGCCCGCCGGTCGATGGTGCTGTGCACGCCGCCGAAGCTGGTGGCCGCCGTCCAGAGGCGGGTGCCGGCCAGGAGACGCGCGACGGCCGCCTCGTCGGCGAGCTCGGCGGACACGACCCCGTTGGGCCGCAGCATCTGCGCCGTCGCGAGGGCGTGGGAGGGGTCCTCGGGCCGCCACGGCCACCGCACGCCGCCGACCGCAGGCGAGGCGGCCAGCACCTCGGCCACCGCCGCCGCGTTGGCCGCCTGCCGGGTGAGCCGCAGGTCCAGGGTGCTCATCGAGCGGTGCCCCAGCCAGGCCTCGAACGGCCCCGGCGTGCTGCCGGTGCGGTCGCGGAAGCCCTTCACCCGAGCGTGCAGCTCGTCGTCCGCGGTGCTCACGTGCCCGAGCAGCAGGTCGCTGTGCCCGGTGAGCGCCTTGGTGTCGCTGCCGACGGTCATGTGCGCGCCCAGCTCGAGCGGGCGCTGCCCCAGCGGAGTCGCCGTCGTGTTGTCGACGGCGACCAGGGTGCCGCTCGCCCGCGCGGCGCGGGCGACCGCCGCGATGTCGCAGACGTCCAGCAGCGGGTTGCTCGGCGTCTCCAGGAGCACCAGCCGGACGCCGTCCAGGCCGCCGCCCTCGGCGAACGCGCCGACCTCCGGGGTGGCCACGTACTCCACCGCGATGCCGAATCGCTGCAGCTCCTCGGCCGCGAGCAGCCGGGTCGTGTAGTAGCCGTCCGACGGGAGCACCACCCGGTCACCGGACGCGGCGCACGACAGGACGGCGGCGGTGAGGGCCGCCATGCCGGTGGCGAAGGACAGGCAGCGGCCTCCGTCGAGCTCGCCGACAGCGGCCTCGAACTCGCGCAGCGTGGGCTGCTCGGTGCGGGCGTAGGCGTCCGCCCCGTTGGCCCGCGGCGGCAGGTCGGCGAGATGGAAGGGGGCGGCGAAGACCGGGGACGGGCGCAGCGGCGCGCCCGCGACCGGGCTGCCCTCCCCCGCCCGGACCGATCGCGTGCCGTCACCCCAGGAGTGCGCCGTCACCGTTCCCCTTCGCTCCCGCGGGGCGCTCCGCTCCTCGCTCGTGCCTCGCTGCGATGCTCACGCCCCTGTCCGCTCATTCGGGCTTGGCCTCGCGCGACATGATCTCCTTCACCATCTGCGCCGGCGCCTCGCCCTCGTGGCAGACGCGCACGACCGCCTCGGTGATCGGGACGTCGATGCCGTGCGCGCGGGCGAGGTCGAGCACCGACCGGCAGCTCTTCACGCCCTCCGCCGTCTGCCGGGTGCTCTCCTGCACCTCGGCGACCGTCATGCCGCGCCCCAGCTTCTCGCCGAAGGTGCGGTTGCGGGACAGCGGCGAGCTGCAGGTGGCCACGAGGTCGCCGAGACCCGCGAGGCCGGCGAAGGTCGTCAGCTCGGCCCCGAGGGCCATGCCCAGGCGGGCGGTCTCGGCCAGGCCGCGGGTGATGAGGGAGGCGCGGGTGTTGTCGCCGAAGCCGAGCCCCTCCGCGACGCCGCAGGCGAGCGCGATGACGTTCTTGACCGCGCCCCCGAGCTCGCAGCCGACCATGTCGGGGTTCGTGTAGGGCCGGAAGTACGGCGTGTGGCAGGCCGCCTGGAGCCGCCGCGCGCGCTCCGTGTCGGGGCAGGCGATGACGGTGGCCGCCGGCTGCTCCTCGGCGATCTCGCGGGCCAGGTTGGGGCCCGACAGCACCGCGACGCGGTCGGTCCCGGCGCCGGTCACCTCGCAGATGACCTCGCTCATGCGCTTGGTGGAGCCGAGCTCGATGCCCTTCATCAGCGACAGCAGCGTGGCGTCGGCGGGCAGCAGGGCGGACCAGGCGGTCAAGTTGTCGCGCAGCGACTGCGACGGCACGGCGAGGACCACCACGTCGGCGTCGAGCAGCGCCTCGGCCGGGTCGGCGGTGGCCCGCACGGCGCCGGGCAGCCGCACGCCCGGCAGGTAGTCGCGGTTCTCGCCGTCCTCGGTGATCGACTTGGCCAGCTCGGGACGGCGGGCGTGCAGCATCACGTCGCAGCCGGCGTCGGCGAGCACCTTGGCGAAGGTGGTGCCCCAGGAGCCGGCCCCGAGGACCGCCGCGCGCGTCACGCGGCGCTCCCGGACAGGTCGCCGGGCAGCTCCCGCCGCGGGCGGGCGTGGAAGGTGAGCGGGGCGGGCTCCTCCCGCAGCTCGGCGAGCTGGTCGCGGACCCGGGTCATGATCAGGTCCGTCGTCTCCCTCAGCAGGTCCACGCTCAACGGCTTGCCCTCCCGTACCGCGGCCCGCTGGGCCGACAGGTCGACCGGCTCCCCGACCAGGTACTCGGCCGGCGCCCGGAGCCGCAGGTGCAGCTTCTTGCTGTGGTAGTCGTGCACCTTCTGCGGGCCCCACTGGGCGACCGGGACGACCACGGCGTCCGTGGTCAGCGCCAGCCGCGCGACGCCCGTCCGGGCCTGCATCGGCCACCAGTCCGGGTCGCGGGTCACCGACCCCTCGGGGTAGATGACCACGACGTTGCCGGCATCCAGATCGGCCTTCGCCGCGTCGAGCGCGCCGTGCGCGTCGGCGCTGTACCGGGCCACCGGGATCTGCCCCGCGCTGCGCAGCAACGTGCCCGCGTACCCCTTGAACACCGACTGCTTGGCCAGGAAGTGCGGGAGCCGGCCGTTGTCGAACACCAGCCGCGCGCAGGCGAGCGGGTCGAGGACGGACACGTGGTTGGCGACCAGCAGGACCGGCCCGGTCACCGGGATCCGCTCGCCGTGCCGGTACCGCAGGCGGAACATCAGCGCGGAGACGGGGTAGATGACCACCACCGCGGCGACCATCCCGTAGGACATCCGGCCGCGGGTGCGCCACTTCGGCGGTCGGCGCCCGCCCGGCCGGACGACCGCCGCCGCGCTGCCGGCCCCTGCGCCGCCCGAGGACGTCTGGTCCATCGGCCGCCTCCCCTCGTCCCGTGTGATCCTGCCCATGATCGACCCTGTACGCCCGTCCGCCGCGCACCGGGTCCCCCGTCCGTGCGGCGCCGGCCCGCCGGTGTGCTCACATGGGGCCGTGCGCAGCTGGTCGGTCGTCGTCCCCGCCAAGCGGCTGGACGTCGCCAAGACCCGCCTCCGGCCGCTCACCGCCGACCGGGACGACGCACCGGCCGCCCACCGGGACCTCGTGCTGGCCCTCCTCGCGGACACGGTGGCCGCCGCGGCGGCCTGCGCCGCCGTCGGCACCGTCGTGGTGGTGACCGACGAGCCGGCCGCGGCGGCCCTCGTCCGCGACCTGGGCGCCCGCACGGTCCCCGACGAGCCCGACCGGGGGCTCAACGCCGCCCTCGAGCACGGGGCGCGCAACGCCCCCGGGCCGGCGGTGGCCGCCCTGTCGTCGGACCTGCCCGCGCTGCGGCCCGAGGAGCTCGCCGCCGCCCTCGCGGCGGCTGCCGCCGCGCCGCGCGCGTTCGTCGCGGACGCCCAGGGGACGGGCACCACCCTGCTGACCGCCGTCGGCACCGACCTGCGCCCGCGCTTCGGCCCCGGCTCGGCCGCGGCGCACCTCGCCGTGGGCGCCGTCGCGCTGACCGGCGCCTGGCCCGGACTCGTGCGGGACGTCGACACCGAGGCCGACCTGCGGGCCGCCGTGCGGCTGGGCGCGGGGCCGCGGACGACCGCGTCGGTGGCGCGGCTCGCGGGCCCGGCTCCGCGCAGTTGATCACTCACCGTTCACCTGGGTGCGGCACGATGAACCGGTGCCTGCCGAGAGCCCGTCGCGGACCCGTCCCCTGCCGGCCGATCGCTTCCTGAACCGGGAGCTGTCCTGGCTCGACTTCAACGCGCGCGTGCTGGACCTCGCGGAGGACGAGGACCTGCCGCTGCTGGAGCGGGTGAAGTTCCTGTCGATCTTCGCGAGCAACCTCGACGAGTTCTTCATGGTGCGCATCGCCGGCCTCAAGCGCCGCCAGACCACCGGGCTCACCGTCCGCTCCCCCGACGGCCTGACCATCCGGGAGCAGCTCGAGTTGATCACCGCGCGCACCCAGGAGCTCGTCCAGCGGCATGCCGACGTCTTCATCAAGGACGTCGCCCCACGGCTCGAGGACGAGGGCGTCCGGATCGTCCACTGGGGCGACCTGGCCGACGACGACGCTCGGCGGCTGCGCGAGTACTTCCGCGACCAGGTCTTCCCCGTGCTCACCCCCCTGGCCGTCGACCCGGCGCACCCGTTCCCCTACATCAGCGGGCTGTCGCTGAACCTGGCCGTGTCGGTGCGCGACCCCGACAGCGGCGCCCCCCGCTTCGCCCGGCTCAAGGTGCCGAACAACGTCCCCCGCTTCATCCCGGTCGGGCCCGCCGACCAGACGACGTTCCTCCTGCTCGAGGACCTCATCTCCGCCCACCTCACCCAGCTCTTCCCCGGCCTGGACGTGCTCGACCACCACCTGTTCCGGGTGACCCGCAACGCCGACCTGGAGGTCGAGGAGGACCGCGACGAGGACCTGCTGCAGGCCCTGGAGCGGGAGCTGGCGCGGCGCCGGTTCGGCCCGGCGGTGCGCCTCGAGGTCACCGACTCGATGGACCCGCAGATCCTCGAGGTGCTGCTCTCCGAGCTGGAGATCAGCCCCGCCGACGTGGTGACGGTGCCCGGCCCGCTGGACCTCGCGGCGCTGATGGCGCTCTACGACCTCGACCGCCCCGAGCTCAAGGACGAGCCGTTCGTGCCGGCGACCCACCCGCGGTTGTCGGAGGGCGAGTCGCCCAAGAGCGTGTTCGCCACCCTGCGCGAGGGCGACGTGCTGGTCCACCACCCCTACGACTCGTTCGCCACCAGCGTGCAGCGGTTCATCGAGCAGGCGGCCGCCGATCCGAACGTCCTGGCGATCAAGCAGACCCTCTACCGCACCTCGGGCGACTCGCCGATCGTCAACGCGCTCATCGACGCGGCCGAGGCGGGCAAGCAGGTCGTCGTCCTCGTGGAGATCAAGGCGCGCTTTGACGAGGAGGCCAACATCAGCTGGGCGCGACGGCTGGAGCAGGCCGGCTGCCACGTCGTCTACGGCCTGGTCGGGCTCAAGACGCACTGCAAGACCGCGCTGGTGGTGCGTCGCGAGCACGGCGTGCTGCGCCGGTACTGCCACATCGGCACCGGCAACTACAACCCGAAGACCGCCCGCATCTACGAGGACCTCGGCATCCTGACGGCCGACCCCCGCGTGGGCGCCGACCTCACCGACCTGTTCAACACGCTGACCGGCTACTCGCGGCAGACGAACTACCGGATGCTCATGGTCGCCCCGCACGGCATCCGCTCCGGGCTGCTGGAGAAGATCCGCCGGGAGGCCCGGAACGCCGCCGAGGGCAAGCGGTCCGGTATCCGGTTCAAGCTCAACTCCCTGGTCGACGAGCGGATCATCGACGGGCTGTACGAGGCGTCGGCGGCGGGCGTACCGGTGGAGCTGTTCATCCGCGGCATCTGCGCCCTGCGCCCGGGCGTGCCCGGGCTGTCGGAGACCATCAAGGTGCGCTCGATCGTCGGCCGCTTCCTCGAGCACTCCCGCGTCATGGCGTTCGTCAACGACGGCGACGAGGAGTGGTGGATCGGCAGCAGCGACCTGATGCACCGCAACCTCGACCGCCGCGTGGAGGTGCTGCTCCGGGTGTGCGACGAGACGGCGCGCCGGCAGCTGGCGGGGGTGTTCGACTCGGCCATGGCCCCCGACATCCGCAGCTGGCAGCTGGGCGGGGACGGCGAGTGGACGCGCACCGGGGACGTCGACTACCACGCGCAGCGCCTGGCCTCGGTGGGTGAGCACGCTGGTTGACGCGCTCTCGACGGTCGCGGCGGCCGGTGGCGCGGTGTGGCGCCCCGGCACGGACGGCGGCCTGGAGGTCGCCGTCGCCCACCGGCCGCGCTACGACGACTGGTCGCTGCCCAAGGGCAAGCTCGACCGCGGGGAGCACGCGCTGGGCGCCGCCGTCCGCGAGGTCCGGGAGGAGACCGGCCTGGAGGTGGTGGTCGGCCGGCGCGGCATGCGCACCAGCTATCCGGTCGTCGAGGGCGTCAAGCGCGTCGACTACTGGGTGATGCAGGCGGTGGGCGGCGTCTTCGAGCCCAACGACGAGGTCGACGAGCTGCGCTGGCTCCCGCCCGCGGAGGCCGCCGCGCTGTGCACCCACGAGCACGACCGCGCGGTGGTGGCGGACCTCCTGCGCGACGACGTCCCCCGCATGCCGACCCTCCTCCTGGTCCGCCACGGGCACGCGGGCAGCCGCCGCGACTGGGACGGCCCCGACGACCTCCGGCCGCTCGACGCGCGCGGCCGCCGCGAGGCCGCGCGGCTGGCCGAGGTCCTGCCGGCGTTCGCGCCGACCACCGTGATGTCGGCCCGCCGCACCCGCTGCGAGGAGACGGTGGCCCCGCTCGCGGACCGGCTGGGCCTGCCCGTCGAGCCGCTGGCGGAGCTGGGCGAGGAGGAGTTCGCCGCCGACCCGCAGGCCGGCCTGGCCGTCGTGGAACGGCTGCTGGCCCCCCGGCCCGCTCCCGGGGTCACCGTCGTCTGCAGCCAGGGCGGGGCGATCCCCTCGGTCCTGCTCAGCCTCGGCGTGCGCTGGGAGGGCGTGTCCGGACGGCTCTACCCGCCCGCCGCCAAGGGCAGCGTGTGGGTGCTCGGCGGGCGCCCGGGAGCGCTGAGCGCGGACTACTACCGCGACCTCGACGCCGACCCGGACGCACCCGCCTGAGCTAGGCGACCGGCTGCGCCTTCGGCAGGAAGCTCGGCCGGCCGGCCTCGAAGGCCTCGATGTCGGGCAGGTGGCGCTCGGTGAGGCCGACGTCGTCCAGGCCCTCGAGGAGCCGCCAGCGGACGTAGTCGTCGATCTCGAAGGGCACCACCGTGTCGCCGTAGGAGACGGTCTTGGCCTGCAGGTCGACCGTCACCCGGGTGGCCGGGTCGGCCTCGACCGCCGTCCAGAGGGCCTCCACCTGGTCCTGCGGGAGGACGACGGTGAGCAGCCCGGACTTGGTGGAGTTGTTGCGGAAGATGTCGGCGAACCGCGAGCTGATGACGACGCGGAAGCCGCCGTCGAGCAGCGCCCAGTTGGCGTGCTCGCGGGAGGACCCGGTGCCGAAGTCGGGTCCGGCCACCAGGATCGAGGCGCCGGCGTGCTCCGGGCGGTTGAGCACGAAGTCGGGCTCGTTGGTGCGCCAGGCGATGAACAGGCCGTCCTCGAAGCCGGTGCGGGTGATCCGCTTGAGGTACTCGGCCGGGATGATCTGGTCGGTGTCGACGGCGGAGCGCCGCAGGGGTGCGGCCGTGCCGGTGTGCGTGGTGAAGGCGTCCATCGGTCTCAGACTCCAGCCATCTCGAGGTCGGCGGGGGCGGTCAGCTTGCCGGTGAGGGCGGTCGCGGCGGCGACCGACGGCGACACCAGGTGGGTGCGCCCGCCCTTGCCCTGCCGGCCCTGGAAGTTGCGGTTGCTGGTCGACGCCGACCGCTCGCCCGGCTTCAGCTGGTCGGGGTTCATGCCCAGGCACATGGAGCACCCGGCGCCACGCCACTCGGCACCTGCCTCGAGGAAGACCTTGTCGAGGCCCTCCGACTCCGCCTGCGCCTTGACGCCGACGGAGCCCGGCACCACGAGCATGCGGGTGCCCGGGTCGATCTTCTTGCCGCGCAGCAGCTCGGCGGCGATCCGCAGGTCCTCGATCCGGCCGTTGGTGCAGGAGCCGAGGAAGACGGTGTCGACCTCGATCTCGCGCAGCGGGGTGCCCGGCGTCAGGCCCATGTAGGCCAGCGCCTGCTCGGCGGCGCGGCGCTCGCCCTCGTCCGCGAAGTCGGCGGGGTCCGGGACGACGCCCTCGATGGGCAGGCCCTGGCCCGGGTTGGTGCCCCAGGTGACGAACGGGCTGAGGGAGGCGGCGTCGATGACCACCTCGGCGTCGAACACCGCGCCCTCGTCGGTGCGCAGGGTGGACCAGTAGTCGACCGCGGCGTCCCAGTCGGCCCCCTGCGGGGCGTGCGGGCGGCCCTTGAGGAACTCGAGGGTGGTCGCGTCGGGCGCGATGAGCCCCGCCTTGGCGCCGGCCTCGATCGACATGTTGCAGATCGTCATCCGCGCCTCCATGGACAGCGCCTCGATGGCGCTGCCCCGGTACTCGATGACGTGGCCCTGGGCGCCGTTGGTGCCGATCCGGGCGATGACGGCCAGGATGATGTCCTTCGACGAGACGCCGGGGGGCAGCTGCCCGTTCACCGTCACGGCCATCTGCTTGGGCTTGTACTGCGGCAGCGTCTGGGTCGCGAGCACGTGCTCGACCTCGCTGGTGCCGATGCCGAAGGCCAGCGCGCCGAACGCGCCGTGCGTGGAGGTGTGGCTGTCGCCGCAGACGATCGTCATGCCGGGCTGGGTCAGCCCGAGCTGCGGGCCGATGACGTGCACGATGCCCTGGTCGCGGTCGCCCATCGGGGCCAGCCGGATCCCGAACTCCGCGGCGTTCTTGCGCAGCGCCTCGATCTGCGCGCGGCTCACCGGGTCGGCGATCGGCGCGAGGATGTCGAGGGTGGGGACGTTGTGGTCCTCGGTCGCCATCGTGAGGTCGGGCCGGCGCACCGTGCGGCCGGCGGCGCGGAGGCCGTCGAACGCCTGGGGGCTGGTCACCTCGTGCACGAGGTGCAGGTCGATGTAGAGCAGGTCGGGCTCGCCCGCGGTGCTGCGCACCACGTGGGCCTCGTAGACCTTCTCCGCCAGGGTCTTCGGCACGATCCGTCCTCTCACCGGGGCACCCCGGTGGGTCGCTGTAGCGATCTCATACTGTGGGATGCAAGTATTGCTGTATGGGACAGCCTAACCCCGTCGCCGTCTTGGACAAAGCGGTGACCATCCTGCGCGCCGTGGCGGACGAGCCGGCCACCCTCGCCGAGCTGGTCAGCCGCACCGGCCTGCCCCGGGCCACCGCCCACCGCCTGGCGGTCGCGCTCGAGGGCCACCGGCTGGTCCGGCGGAACCAGGAAGGCGCCTGGGCGCCGGGACCGGCCCTCGCCGAGCTGGGCCGCGGCGGTGCCGACATCGCCGACCTGGCCGGCCGCCACCTGGTGGCCCTGCGCGACGCTAGCGGGGAGAGCGCCCAGTTCTACGTCCGCGACGGCGCCACCCGCGTGTGCGTGGCCGCCGCCGAGCGGACCAGCGGGCTGCGCGACACCGTGCCCGTCGGGGCCCGGCTGCCCATGACCGCCGGCTCGGCCGCGCACGCGCTGCTGGCCTTCACCCCCGCCGAGGAGATCACCCGGCTGCTGCCGGCGGCCAGCTTCACCGCCCGCACGCTGCTCGACGTCCGCCGCCGCGGCTGGGCGCACAGCGTGGCCGAGCGCGAACCGGGCGTCGCCTCGCTGTCCGCGCCGGTGCGCGACGGCTCCGGGGCGGTGCTCGGGGCGGTCTCCATCTCGGGTCCCGTCGAGCGGCTCGGGCGGCGCCCCAGCCCGGAGATCATCGGCGCCGTCCTCGACGCGGCGGCGGCCATCTCCCGCGCGGCGCGCTGACGGATCACACTGCACCGGTGACCGTCGCCGAGACGTATGCCGGGAACGCCCGTGTCGCCGAGCCCGGCGAGGGCATCGGCCTGGACGAGCTGGCCCTCGCCACCCGCAACCACGGCCTCCCGCTGGAGGCCCTGCGCTACGACGTGACGCCGCCCGGGCTGCACTACGTGCTCACCCACTTCGACATCCCGGCGGTCGACCCGGCGTCGTGGCGGCTGGAGATCGGTGGGGCCGTCGACCGCCCGCTCACCCTCGACCTCGCGGAGCTGACCGCCCGGCCCGCCGTCACCGCCCGCGTGCTGCTCGAGTGCGCGGGCAACGGGCGGGCCCGGCTGGAACCGCGTCCGGTCAGCCAGCCGTGGTTGCTGGAGGCGGTCGGCACCGCGGAGTGGACCGGTACCCCGCTGGCGCCGCTGCTGGAGGAGGTGGGCCTCTCCCCCGACGCCGTCGACGTCGTGTTCACCGGCGCCGACCACGGCGTGGAGCGCGGGGTGGAGCAGGACTACGCGCGCGGGCTCCCGCTGGCCGAGGCGCTGCGTCCCGAGGCCCTGCTCGTCTGGGCGATGAACGGGCAGCCGCTCCCCCCGCAGCACGGCGCACCGCTGCGGCTGGTCATCCCGGGCTGGTACGGGATGGCGCACGTGAAGTGGCTGACGCGGATCGACGTCCTCACCGAGCCCTTCACCGGCTACCAGAACGCGACCGCCTACCGGCTGAAGGTCGACGCCGACGAGGCCGGCGAGCCGGTGACCCGCATCCGGCCCCGCGCGCTGGTGGCCCCGCCGGGCTGGCCCGACTTCATGACCCGGGAGCGGTTCGTCCGCGCCGGCGTCGTCCCGCTGTCGGGCCGGGCGTGGTCGGGGCGGGCCGCCGTCACCCGCGTCGAGGTCAGCACCGACGGCGGCCGGACGTGGGAGGACGCCGCGCTCGCCCCCGCCGACCCGGCGCACCCGTTCGCCTGGCGCTCCTGGACCTACGACTGGACGGCGGTCCCGGGGCGGGCGGAGCTGCTCGTGCGCGCCACCGACGAGCAGGGCGCCCAGCCGGTCGAGCCGGAGTGGAACCGCCAGGGCATGGCCAACAACCTCGTCCAGCGCGTCCCGGTCACCGTGCTCGGCGGGGCTCCGGGCTAGGAGCGGCTGCCGTCCCCGTCGTCCCCGGTCTCCGGCGACGCGACGACGATGGGCCGCAGGCGCGACCACAGCGCGAATGCCAGCGCGAAGACGATCATCCCGAGGCCGACCCAGAGGTTGGCGTCGAACCCGTCGGTCTTCTCGAGCGCCTCGTCGCCGTCCACCAGCCCGACGACGACCAGGACGACGCCGTAGAAGCCGATCAGCGCGGCGATGACGTTGCGGACGTCGAAGGCGCCGGCCGCGTGCTTCTCGCCGGTGCCGTTCGCCGAGGTCGATGTGCTCATCGTAGTGCCTCCTGGCTCAGCGGAAGATCAGGTTCAGGGCGATGACCATGACCAGCGAGATCCCGGCCAGCTTCGTCGGCGACCGGTACCACGGGAGCCGGCTCGCCTCCGGGTCGGTGCGCTGCTCCTTCGGCGTCTCCGAGTAGACCAGCCCCACGAGCTCGGCGGCCGGCTTGGGCGCGGTCACCTGGGTGACGAGGACGCTGACCACGATGTCGACGACGAAGGCCGCACCGGCGGCGACGAAGCTCGCGCCCTGGCCGCTGAGCGGGATCGCGCCCGTGGAGAGCGCGCCCAGCGAGTCCTCGCTCAGCACCGCGACGAGCACCGCCGCCAGGGTGCCCGACACCAGGCCCGTCCAACCGGCGGTCGCCGTCATCCGCTTCCAGAACATGCCGAGGATGAACGTGGCGAACAGCGGCGCGTTGAAGAAGCCGAACAGCGTCTGCAGGTAGTCCATGAGGTTCGTGTAGCCCGACGCGATCAGCGCGGTGCCGATGGCGATCACGGTCGCGCCGACCGTGGCCCAGCGCCCGACCCTCAGGTAGTAGCCGTCGGGCCGGTCCTTCTTCACGTACTGCTGCCACAGGTCGTAGCTGAAGACGGTGTTGAAGGCCGAGATGTTGGCCGCCATGCCGGCCATGAAGGCGGCCAGCAGGCCGGCCAGCGCGACGCCCAGCAGGCCGTTGGGCAGCACGTCGCTGATCAGGTAGAGGATCGAGTTGTTGTAGTCGAAGTCCGGGTCCCCGGACGCCTTGGCCTCGACGACCTCCGGCACGAGGACCGTCGCGATCATGCCGGGGATGACGACGATGAACGGCACGAACATCTTCGGGAACGACCCGATGATCGGCGTCGCCCGCGCGGCGGAGATCGAGTGCGTGGCCATGGCCCGCTGCACCTCGACGAAGTTCGTCGTCCAGTAGCCGAAGGACAGCACGAAGCCCAGGCCGAAGATGATGCCGACGACCGACCAGAACGGGCTCTCGAAGCCGGTCAGGTTGGTGGCCGGCCAGGACGAGAGCATGTCCTCGTTGCCCGCGTCGGTGATCTTGTCGATCAGCCCGCCCACGCCGCCGACCCGGTGCAGGCCGATCAGGGTCAGGGGCAGCAGCGCCGCCACGATGACGAAGAACTGCAGGACCTCGTTGTAGATGGCGGCCGACAGCCCGCCCAGCGTGATGTAGCTGAGCACGACGACGGCGGCGACGATCAGCGAGACCCACAGCGGCCAGCCCAGCAGCAGCTCGACGATGTGGGCGAGCAGGTAGAGGTTGATGCCGGCGATCAGGATCTGCGCGACGGCGAAGCTGATCGCGTTCACCAGGTGCGCCCCGGTGCCGAAGCGGCGGCGCATGAACTCGGGGACGCTGCGGACCTTCGACCCGTAGTAGAAGGGCATCATCACGACGCCCAGGAACAGCATCGCCGGGACGGCGCCGATCCAGAAGTAGTGCATGGTCGCCATGCCGAACTGGGCACCGTTGGCCGACATGCCGACGATCTCGACCGCGCCCAGGTTCGCGGAGATGAACGCCAGGCCGGTCACCCACGCCGGGAGCGAACGCCCGGAGAGGAAGAAGTCGAGGCTGTCGGAGACCCGCCGGCGGGCGGCGAACCCGATGCCCAGGACGACGGCGAAGTAGGCCGCGACGAGCGCGTAGTCGACGACGTTCGCGTCGAGCTGCAGGGAGCCGTCCATTCAGGTCCTCTTCTCGGATGCGGTCAGGCGAGCCGTCGCGCCCCGGCGGACGGGACGGTGACGAAGGTGCGGGGTGCGGGGGCTCCCTCGCGCTCGAAGCGCGCGGTGACGGCGGCGGTGACCGCGTCGACGGCGCCGGCGTCCACCAGCGCGATGGCGCTGCCGCCGAAGCCGCCGCCCACCATGCGGGCGCCGTGCGCGCCGGCCGCCAGGGCCGACTCGACGATCGCGTCCAGCAGCGGGACGGAGATCTCGAAGTCGTCCCGGAGCGACTCGTGGCCGGCCGTCAGCACCGGTCCGATCGTGCGCGGGTCGGCGTCCCCGCGCAGGGCGGAGACCACCTCGAGGACCCGCGCGTCCTCGGTGACGATGTGCCGCGCCCGGCGCAGCAGCACCCGGCCCTCGGCGGTGCCGTCGTCCAGCACGGCGAGCCGGTCGACGTCCTCGACCTCGCGGAGCAGGTCCACGCCCAGCCGCCGGGCGGCCTCCTCGCACTCCCGGCGCCGGTCGCCGTAGCCGCCGCCGGCGTGCTCGTGCGTGACCCCGGAGTCGACGACGAGCAGCGCGAGGCCGGCGCCGGCGAGGTCGAGGGGCACCTGCTCGCTCGAGCGGTCGCGGGTGTCGAGGAACAGCGCGTGGCCGGCGGTGCAGAGCACCGAGGCCGACTGGTCGAGGATCCCGGTCGGGGCGCCGACGAAGTCGTTCTCCGCCCCCCGGGCGATCTCCACCAGGTCGGGCCCGTCCAGCTCCGGGGCGACGAGGTCGCGCAGGGCCAGGGCGACCGAGCAGGTGAGCGCCGCCGACGACGACAGCCCCGCGCCGACCGGCACCTCGCTGTCGACCAGGACGCTGAGCCCGCCGGGCAGCCGGTCGCGCAGGCCGGCGACGACCCCGGCCGGGTACCCGGCCCAGCCCTCGGGACGCCCCGGGGACAGCTCGGCGAGGTCGAGTTCCACGGCGCCGCCGTCGTCCTGCAGGGAGGCCACCGCGAACCGGCCGTCGTCCCGCCGGGCCACCGCCGCCCGGGTGGTGTGCTCCAGGGCGATGGGGAGGACGAAGCCGCCGTTGTAGTCGGTGTGCTCGCCGATGACGTTGACGCGTCCGGGCGCCGCCCAGACCCCCTCGGGCCTCCCGCCGAACCGGGCGGTGAAGGCGTCGCCGGCCCGCCGCACCGCCTCCTGGTCGGTGCTCACGGCAGCACCACGGCGCGCAGCTGCTCGGCGACGTCCTCGGGGTTGGTGTCGGTGATGAAGGCACCCATCCCCGACTCGGAGCCGGCGAGGTACTTCAGCTTCCCCGGCGCCCGCCGGAACGAGAACACCTGCAGGTGCAGCCACCAGTCCTCGCGACCGGCGTGCACGGGGGCCTGGTTCCAGGACGCGATGTAGGGCATGGGCGTGTCCATGCGGTGGGCGAACCGGCCGAGCACGTCGAGGTAGACGTCGACGAAGGCGTCGCGCTCCTCGTCGGTGAGCGAGGGGATGTCGGGCACCCGCCGGGTCGGGAACAGCTGCACCTCGTACGGCCAGCGGGTCGCCGCCGGCACGAACGCCGTCCAGTGCTCGTTGGCGGTGACCACCCGGGGACCCGACCGCTCGGCGTCGACCACGTCGGCGAACAGGTCGCCGCCGGTCGCCTCGCGGTGCCGGCGGACCGACGCCTCGATCTTCTCGATCCGGGGCGGGAGGTAGGGGTAGGCGTAGATCTGCCCGTGGGGGTGCGACAGCGTCACCCCGATCTCCTCGCCGTGGTTCTCGAACGGGAAGACGTACTCGATGCCCTCGATCGCGCTCAGCGCCTCGGTCCGGTCGGCCCAGACGTCGACGACGAGGCGCGCGCGGTCGTGGCCGAGGTCGGCGAACACGCGGTCGTGGTCGTCGGTGAAGCACACGACCTCCGCCCGCCCGAAGCCCGGCCGCAGCTCGGCCAGCGGGGCGCCCGGAGCTGTCGGGGGGACGTCGCGCTCGACGCCGGTGGCCAGCGACGGGAACCGGTTCTCGAAGACGACGACCTGGTAGCTGCTCTCCGGGATCTCGGTGGGCCGCCCCGGTCGCGACGGGTCCAGGGGGCACTCGTCGGCCGGCGGCAGGAAGGTGCGGGTCTGCCGGTGCGAGGCGATGGCGACCCACTCGCCGAGCAGGGCGTCGTAGCGCAGCTGCGACCGGTTGGAGACGGCGGGCAGGTCGCGGGTGTCGACGGCGTCGCGCGGCGTGGGCTCGCTGTCGAAGTACAGGATCTCCCGGCCGTCGGCCAGACGACGGCTCGTGCGGATCACTGCGGCGCCACCCCTCCTCGTCGGCCGGATCACCGAGCGTGAGGGGCCGCATCGACGCTAGTCCGCCCGGTGATCACGGGCCACTCCAGGGGGGCGGGTTCACCAGAAACGGCGAGAGCCCCCGACCGGTGGGTCGGGGGCTCTCGCACGGTGTAGCCCCGAAGGGATTCGAACCCTCGCTACCGCCGTGAGAGGGCGGCGTCCTAGGCCGCTAGACGACGGGGCCGTGCAGGCACAGTCTGCCACGCCGCGGGGAACCGCTGCGCACGGGGGCCGGGCCCGGAGACGCCGAGAGCCCCCGGCCGGGGAGGCCGGGGGCTCTCGATGCGTAGCCCCGAAGGGATTCGAACCCTCGCTACCGCCGTGAGAGGGCGGCGTCCTGGGCCGCTAGACGACGGGGCCGTGCGGGTGGTGCTGGAGGAGTTGCGCTGCCAGGACGTCAGCTTCCTCGCTGGGGTACCAGGACTCGAACCTAGACTAACGGAACCAGAAACCGTCGGGCTGCCAATTACCCCATACCCCATGGGTGGCACCTCGCGGCGCCGGAGAAGACTCTACCCGACGCCTCGGGAGGGGATCGGCACCCCCCTGGGTGACACTGCTCATCGCGCCGGGACCGGGACCGGCGCCGACGGGAACCGCAGGTCGACGGCGGCCGTCCGCGTCTCGGGGAGCAGCCGCCGCCGCGAGCGGGCCACGAGGGCCACGTACGCCCCCATCGACGCGAGGCTGAGCAGCGCGAACCCGATCCCGATCCCCGCCGGCACCGCCTCCGTCGCGACGCCCTCCCCCAACGACCCGGCCAGGACGAAGACCAGCACGTTGTTGACCGCGTGCAGCACGATGGCCGCCTCCAGCCCGCCGGTGAGCCAGACCACCGCCGAGGCGGCGAGCCCGAAGGCGAAGCGGTCGAGGAACGTCAGCGCGTCCTGCGGGCCGTGCGCGGCGGCGAACAGCAGCGCGCTGAGGACCGCGGCGAGCACGGCCCCTGCCTGCGGAGCCCGGATCCAGCCGGCGATCGCCTGGCTGAGGTAGCCGCGGAAGACGTACTCCTCGGCGGCCGACTGCAGCGGCGTCGTCAGCAGGACGACGACGAGCAGCCAGCCGAAGGACGCGGTCGGGCCGGTGACCTCCTCGTCCCCCACCGTGAACGTGACCAGGACCGACAGCCCGATGCCGACGCCCAGGGTGGCCAGTGCCATCAGCACGTAGGGCGCGAAAAGCCGGCGTCGCAACCGCGCGAGCACCGACGAGGACCAGCCCCGTCCCATCCCGTGCGCCACCGTCCAGACCATCCACACGCACGGGATCGCGACGATCAGGGACGCGTTGAGGAACAGCAGCACCCACGGATCGGTGAGCCCGTCGACGGTCAGGTCCGGGAGGGTGCCGGGGTCCACGCCGCTGGCCAGCAGGCCGAGGACGCCGGCCACCGCCGTCGCGATCGCCAGCGCGAGGTAGACGACCGACAGCAGCAGCAGGCCCAGCAGCGGCCGCCACCACGCCCAGTCCCGGGCGCGCATGGCCTGGAGGAACGTCTGCGGGACGTCGTGCGGCGGCGTCCCGGCCGGCGGCGCCCAGCGGACCACCGGCGGCGGGGGCGCCCACGGGGCCGGGCCCCACTGACCGGGGCCCAGCGGGGCGGGGCCCCACGCCTGCGTCCCCCACCGCGCCACCGCCCACGGCGGCGGCTCCGCCGGCGGTGCCCAGGGCTGGGGCGGCGGTGGCTGCGCCGGCCAGGGCGGCGGCACGACCGGTCCCCACACCGGCCCCTGCCAGGGCTCGGGACGGCGTGTGGGCGGGGGCCCGTCGTAGCGCTCGGCGAGGGGCTCCTCCCCCGGTCCGGTCATCCGGCGGCGGGACCGGCCGCGCCCCCCACGACGGCGCGGGCGGCGGCGAGCCGCGCCAGGGTCCGGTCGCGGCCGAGGAGCTCGATCGACTCGTACAGGGGCGGGGAGACCGTGCGGCCGCTGATGGCCACGCGGACCGGGCCGAAGGCCTGACGCGGCTTGCGGCCCAGCCCGTCGACCAGCGCCGACTTGAGCGCCTGCTCGATCGCCTCGGTCGACCAGTCGGTCTCGCGCAGGGCCGCCGTGGCGGCGTCGAGCACCTCGGCGGCCTCCGGCCCGGCGAGCTGCTTCTCGGCCGCGGTCGGCTCGATCTCGACGTCCTCGACGAAGAGGAAGCGCAGCAGGCCGACGGCCTCGGACAGGACGATCATCCGCTCCTGCGCCATGGGCGCGATGACCTCGAGGACGCCCCGCTGCTCGGCGGTCGGCGGCTCGTCGACCAGGCCCGCGGCCGCCAGGTACGGCGTCACCCGCTCGATGAACTCCTCGACCGGGAGCGCGCGCAGGTGCGTGGCGTTGATCGCCTCGGCCTTCTTCAGGTCGAAGCGCGCCGGGTTGGCGCTCACCCGCGTGACGTCGAAGGCCTCCACCATCTCGGCCATCGAGAAGATGTCGCGGTCCTCGGCGATCGACCAGCCCAGGAGCGCCAGGTAGTTGGCGAAGCCCTCCGGGAGGAAGCCGCGCTCCCGGTAGATGTCCAGGTTGGACTGCGGGTCGCGCTTGGACAGCTTCTTGTTGCCCTCGCCGGTGACGTAGGGCAGGTGGCCGAAGCGCGGGGTGCCCCGGGCGACGCCGATGTCGGTCAGAGCGGCGTACAGCGCCAGCTGGCGCGGGGTGGACGGCAGGAGGTCCTCGCCGCGGAGGACGTCGGTGATCTCCATCAGTGCGTCGTCGACCGGGTTCACGAACGGGTAGAGCGGGGCCCCGTTGCCGCGCACCAGCACGAAGTCCGGCACGGAGCCCGCGGCGAACCGCACCTCACCGCGCACCAGGTCGGTCCAGACCAGGTCCTCGTCGGGCATCCGCAGGCGCAGGACCGGCTCGCGCCCCTCGGCGCGGAAGGCGGCCTTCTGCGCGTCGGTCAGGAACCTGTCGTGGTTGTCGTAGCCGAGCTTCGGGTCCTGGCCGGCCGCGCGGCGGCGGGCGTCGACCTCCTCGTTGGTCGAGAAGGACTCGTAGGCGTGCCCGGCCGCGAGCAGCTTGGCGGCCACCTCGCGGTAGATGTCGTGCCGCTCGGACTGCCGGTAGGGCCCGTGCGGACCCCCGACCTCGGGGCCCTCGTCCCAGTCGAGGCCGAGCCAGCGCAGCGAGTCGAGGATGTGCCGGTAGGACTCCTCCGAGTCGCGGGCGGCGTCGGTGTCCTCGATGCGGAAGACGAACGTGCCGCCGGTGTGCCGGGCGTGCGCCCAGTTGAACAGCGCCGTCCGCATCAGGCCGACGTGCACCATGCCCGTCGGGGACGGGCAGAAGCGGGTGCGGACACCGCTCATCGGGCGCCGCCCGCGGTGGAGACGCCCTCGGCGGCGGCCACGCTGTTGGTCAGCGAGCCCAGGCCCTGGATGGTGACCTCCACCTGCTGCCCGGGCCGGATCGGCCCGACGCCCGACGGAGTGCCGGTGAGCACGACGTCGCCGGGCAGCAGCGTCATCACCTGCGAGATGTAGGAGATGAGCGTCGGCACGTCGAAGATCAGCTGGCTGGTGCGGCCCTGCTGGCGCGGCTCGCCGTCGACGGTGCAGGTGACCTCGAGGTCGGCGGGGTCGAGCCCCAGCCCGGGGAGGTCGGTCTCGATCCACGGGCCGATGGGGCAGAACGAGTCGAACCCCTTGGCGCGGGTCCACTGCCCGTCGCTCTTCTGCATGTCCCGCTCGGTGACGTCGTTGCCGATCGTGTAGCCGAAGATGCTGGCGCCCGCCTGCTCCGGTGTGACGTTCCGGGCACCCCGGGCGCCGATGACCACGGCCAGCTCGGCCTCGTGGTGGACGTTGGTGCTGCCCGGCGGGATGCGGATCGCGTCGCCGGGGCCGATCACCGCCGTCGACGGCTTGAGGAACAGCAGCGGCTCCTTCGGTGCGTCTCCGGTGTTCATCTCCGCGATGTGGGCGGCGTAGTTCTTCCCGACGCACACCACCTTGCTCGGGAGGATCGGCGAGAGCAGCCGGATGTCGGCCTGCGCGAAGCGCGCTCCGGTGAAGGAGATCCGGCCGAAGGGGTGGCCCTCGATCTGGGCGACCTGGCCGTCCCCGTCGAGGACGCCGAAGGACATGCCCTTGGGTGAGGCGAAACGGACGATGCGCACACGGCGAGGTTAGTCGCCGGGCGGACCGGTTCCCGGCGCCCTACCGTCTACCGCCATGGCCTGCCGCTTCTCCGAGCTCGTCGTCGACAGCCGCGACCCCGAGGCGCTGGCCGCCTTCTGGGCCGCCGTCCTGGACTACCGGGTCCTCGGCCGTGAGGACGACGGCGCGGTCGAGATCGGCCCCGAGGCCGGCTTCGGCGGCGCCGCGCCCACCCTCGTGTTCGCGCCGGTCGCCGACCCGACGCCCGGCAAGGTGCGGCTGCACATCGACGTCAGCCCCACAGACCGCGACCAGGACGCCGAGCTGGAACGGCTCCTGGGCTTGGGCGCCACGCCCGCGGACGTCGGCCAGAGCCCCGACATGCAGTGGCACGTGCTGGCCGACCCCGAGGGCAACGAGTTCTGCCTCCTCAAGCGGCAGCTCGACCCGGTGTGAGGACGTATCGCGCCGAGTGGGCCCCGGAGGGGTCCGCGCAGGCGGGATCCAGCGGCTCCGCGGTCAGGGGGACGGCAATTGGCGGCGGTGTCGTCCGGAGGACGACGATGTCACCGTGATCCTCATCGTCGTGAAGATGCCCGTCCGCCCCGAGCGCGAGGACGAGTGGGCGGCCCTCGCCGCCGACTACGCCCGCGCCGTCAACGCCGAGGACGGCAGCCTGTTCTTCGAGTGGTCGCGCAGCGTCGAGGAGCCGGGCACCTGGGTCTGCATCGAGGGGTTCCGCGACGCCGACGCCGGCGCGGCGCACGTCGGCACCCAGGCCTTCAAGGACTTCGTCGAGAAGGCGCCCGACCTGGTGGCCGCGCAGCCGCAGATCATCTACGTCGACGCCGCCGACGTCCCCGGCTGGGGACCGATGGGCGAGATCCAGCCGCGCGGCTGACTCACTCCGCGACGGCGGGCCGCCGGACGACGGCGTAGGTGAGCGCGTCCACGAGGGCGTGCCAGGAGGCCTCGACCACGTTGTCGTGCACGCCGACGGTGGTCCACTCGCGCACGCCGTCCGTCGTGTCGATCAGCACCCGGGTGGTGGCGCTCGTGCCGCCCTTCCACCCGAGGATGCGGACCTTGTAGTCGGCCAGCGACACGTCGGCCAGCTGCGGGTACCGGGTGACCAGCGCCTGGCGCAGCGCGTTGTCCAGGGCGTTGACCGGCCCGTTGCCCTCACCGGTGCTGATGACCCGCTCGCGGGTGCCGTCGGCGTCGACCAGGTGCACCTTCACCGTCGCCTCGCTGACGACGACGCCGTTGCCCCAGTGCTCGACGGAGGTGCGGTAGCTCTCCAGCTCGAACAGCGGCGGCGGCGCGTCGGGCAGCTGCGCGCGCAGCAGCAGCTCGAAGGACGCGTCGGCGGCCTCGAACGACCAGCCGTCGGCCTCCAGCACCTTCACCTGGTCGACGACGCGGCCGATCGCGTCACCGTGCCCCGCGAGGTCCACGCCGAGCTCCCGGCCCTTGAGCTCGACCGAGGCGCGGCCGGCCATCTCGGTGACCAGGATGCGCATGTCGTTGCCGACCACCGCGGGGTCGAGGTGGTTGTACAGCTCCGGGCGCACCTTGATCGCACTGGCGTGCAGGCCGGCCTTGTGCGCGAACGCCGAGGCGCCGACGAAGGGCTGGTGCTCGTCGGGGGCGATGTTGGCCAGCTCGGCGATCGCGTGGCTCACCCGCTGCAGCTCGGGCAGGCACTCCGCCGGGACGACCGGCAGCCCCATCTTGGTCACCAGGTTGCCGATCAGCGCGAACGTGTCGGCGTTGCCGGCCCGCTCGCCGTAGCCGTTCGCCGTCCCCTGGACGTGCGTGACACCGGCCTCGACGGCGGCGAGGGTGTTCGCCACGGCGCAACCGGTGTCGTCCTGGCAGTGGATGCCGAGCTTGCCGGTGGTCCGCGAGCGCACGTCGGCGACCACGCGCCCGATGCCCATCGGCAGCATCCCGCCGTTGGTGTCGCAGAGGACGCCGACCTCGGCGCCGGCCGCGAACGCCGTCTCGAGCACGCGCACGCCGTAGTCGGGATCGGCCGCGTAGCCGTCGAAGAAGTGCTCGCAGTCGAGGAACACCCGCCGTCCGTTCGCCACGAAGAAGGCCACCGTGTCGGCGACCATCGCGAGGTTCTCCTCGAGCGTGGTGCGCAGCGCCTCCCGGACGTGGCGGACGTCGGACTTGGCGACCAGGCACACCACCGGCGTCTCGGCGTCGAGCAGCGCGCGCACCTGCGGGTCGTCCTCCACCCGCACGCCGGCCTTGCGGGTCGCCCCGAACGCCACCAGCTGGGCGTGCCGCAGCTTGAGCTCGGTGCGGGCGCGGGCGAAGAACTCGGTGTCCTTGGGCAGGGCCCCCGGCCAGCCGCCCTCGATGAACCCCACGCCGATCTCGTCGAGCAGCCGCGCGACGGCGAGCTTGTCGGCCACCGAGTAGCTGACGCCCTCGCGCTGGGCGCCGTCGCGCAGGGTGGTGTCGAAGACGTGGAAGTCGGTGCTGGTCATGGGGACTCCTGGAGCGGTGATCCGGCCCGAACACGAAAAAGACCCCCCGGGTACGGGAGGTCGGCGCGCAGTCGGGGAGGTGACTGCGCGCTAGCTGATGATGATCGTGCCGACGGTGTGCATCGCCACCATGAAAGCACGCGCACCCCCTCCGTGGCGGCCCCCGGTCCCGGAAACCGGAGGACGGGCGCCCCCCGGCCCGGTAGACAACCCCGGTGATCCCGACCGACTGGCACCCCGTGCACCGCCCCGAGGACGGCGAGCACGTCGGCTACCTGGCGCCGGACGGCTCGCCGGACCTCGTCGTCCCCACGTCGCTGGTGGGGACGGCGCTCGGGCCGGCCCAGGAGCGGGCGACGGCGACCGCCCACCTGCGGGCGCGCGGTCTGGCCGCCCTCGACCGCCGGTGGTGGTGCCGGCTGCCCGCGCCGCTTCCCGACGGGACCGACGCCGGGCAGCCCGCGGAGGACTGGACCTGGTCGGCCGTCGTCCTGGTCGAGGCCTCCCCCACCGGCTGCCGGGTCAGGCTCGAGTTCGCGGAGCCGGCCGAGCTGCGCGCGCAGGCCCGGCTGCCGGTGCCGGTCGGCGACCTGCTGCTGGCCGAACCCCCGGCCTAGCCCCCGGCCAGGGCGGCGAGCCGGTCGCCCACGTCGGTGGTGCGCACCGGGCCCTGCGGCGAACGGGTGGAGAGGTCGAACGCCACGGCGGCGTTGACCTTCCTCGCCTGCTCGGTGCGGCCCAGGTGCTCGAGGAGCAGCCCGACGGAGAGCACCGTCGCGGTCGGGTCCGCGATGCCCTGCCCGGCGATGTCCGGGGCCGAGCCGTGCACCGGCTCGAACATGCTCGGGTTGGTGCCCGACGCGTCGAGGTTGCCGCTGGCGGCCAGCCCGATGCCGCCGGTGACCGCCGCCGCGACGTCGGTGACGATGTCGCCGAAGAGGTTGTCGGTCACGATCACGTCGTAGCGGCCCGGGTCGGTGATGAAGAACATCGAGGCGGCGTCGACGT
This sequence comes from Blastococcus sp. SYSU D00922, assembly GCF_054050495.1. Taxonomy (NCBI): domain Bacteria; kingdom Bacillati; phylum Actinomycetota; class Actinomycetes; order Geodermatophilales; family Geodermatophilaceae; genus Blastococcus; species Blastococcus sp. SYSU D00922. Next base: position 157,069 of record NZ_JBJGZL010000005.1, on the reverse strand, counting down.
GCTGGTAGGCGACGGTGACCTCGGGGAACTCCGCCGACACCTCCTCGACCACCCGCGACCAGAGCCCGCCGGCGTGGGTCAGCACGTTGGTCTTGTGGATCAGCGTGAGGTGCTTGCGGGGCCGGGCGACCGCGCGCTCGAACGCGTAGCGGACGACCCGCTCGACGCCGAAGGCCGTGTTGAGGCTGACCTCGGTGGCGACCTCCTGCGGCGTGTCCTTGCGCAGCACGCCACCGTTGCCCACGTAGGGCCCCTCGGTGCCCTCGCGGACGCAGAGCATGTCGATCGGCCCCGGGTCGGCCAGCGGGCTGGTGACGCCGTCGAACAGCTTGGCCGGGCGCAGGTTGACGTGGTGGTCGAGCTCGAAGCGCAGCCGCAGCAGCAGGCCCCGCTCGAGGATGCCCGGCGGGACGCTCGGGTCGCCGATGGCGCCGAGCAGGATCGCGTCGTGCCCGCGCAGCTCGTCGAGGACGGTGTCGGGCAGCAGCTCGCCCGTCCGCTGCCAGCGCATCGCGCCGAGGTCGTAGTGCGTGGGCTCGATGTCGGGGGCGACCTCGCGCAGGACCTTCAGCCCCTCGGTCACCACCTCGGGGCCGATCCCGTCTCCGGCGATCACTGCCAAGCGCATGCGGACGACTCCTGGTTCAGAGGGGGTTGAGGTCGGCGGAGCGCGCCTCGCGGGCACCGATGCGTCCGGCGATGTCGCCGAGCAGCTCGGTCGGCACGGGGCTGTCCACGGTCACGGCCATGAGCGCCTCGCCGCCGCGGGTCGTGCGGCTGACCTGGGCGCCGGCGATGTTGATGCCGGCCTCGCCCAGGGCCGCGCCCACGGTCCCGACGACGCCCGGGCGGTCGGTGTAGACGAAGAAGAGCAGGTAGCCCGACAGGTCGAGGTCCATGTCGAAGCCGAGCACCTCGACCAGCTTGGGCACCTGGTTCTTGCCGAAGAGGGTGCCCGAGACGGTGATCTCCGTGCCGTCGGCCATCGCGCCGCGCAGCGCCACGAGGTTGCGGTAGTCGGGGCTCTCGACGTCGCTGGTGAGACCGACGTCGAGGCCGCGCTGCTCGGCGAACAGCGGCGCGTTCACGTAGGTGACCTGCTCCTCGACGACGTCGGAGAAGACGCCCTTGAGGACGGCGAGCTGGAGGACGGAGTCGTCGAACTCGGCGAGCTTGCCGCGCACGTCGACGGTGACCGACTGGGCCAGGCCGCCGGCCACGGCGGTGAAGACGCGGCCGAGCTTCTCGGCGAGCGGCAGCCCCGGCCGCACGTCCTCGGCGACGATCCCGCCGGCCTGGACGTTGACCGCGTCGGGGACGAACTCGCCCTGCAGGGCCAGGCGCACCGAGTGGGCGACGGCGGTGCCCGCCTTGTCCTGCGCCTCGGTGGTCGACGCGCCGAGGTGCGGGGTGACCACGGTGTTCGGCAGGTCGAACAGCGGGCTGTCGGTCGTCGGCTCCGTGGCGTAGACGTCGAGCCCGGCCGCGCCGACCTGCCCCGACTTCAGGGCGTCGGCCAGGGCCGCCTCGTCGACCAGCCCGCCGCGCGCGGCGTTCACGATGATGACGCCGCGCTTGGTGGTGGCCAGCTCCTCGGCGCCGATCAGGCCCACCGTCTCGGGGGTCTTCGGCAGGTGGATGGTGATGAAGTCCGACTCCCGGAGCAGCTCCTCCAGGGAGACCAGCCGGACGCCGAGCTGGGCCGCGCGCCCGGGCTGGATGTAGGGGTCGTAGGCGATCAGCGTGACGCCGAACGCGGCGAGGCGCTGGGCCACGAGGACGCCGATCCGGCCGAGGCCCACGACGCCGACCGTCTTGTCGGTGACCTCGACGCCCATGAACTTCGAGCGCTTCCACTGCCCCTGACGGAGGGTCGCGTCCGCCGCGGGGATCTGGCGGGCCGCGGCGAGCAGCAGGGCGACGGCGTGCTCGGCGGCGCTGACGATGTTCGACGTCGGGGCGTTGACCACCATGACGCCGCGCTCGGTGGCGGCGGCGACGTCGACGTTGTCCAGGCCGATGCCGGCGCGGGCGACGACCTTGAGGTCGGGGGCCGCGGCCAGCGCCTCGGCGTCGATCTGCGTCGCGCTGCGGATCATCACGGCCGCCGCGTCGGCGAGCGCCGGCAGCAGCGCCCCGCGGTCCGCGCCGTCGACGTGCCGGATCTCGACGTCGGAACCCAGCACCTCGAGGACGCTGGGCGCGAGCTCTTCGGCGATGAGGACGACGGGCGGGCTCCCCGGCACATTGGCTGTCACAGCGCGACAGCCTAGGAGCGTCCACCCAGTGGGACGACACCGCACCCGGCCCGGGGATCGCTGGTCCACAGCCCGGAGCGGCACGCTTGTGCCCGTCCGACCGCACCGACATCCTGACCGCGGGAGTCCGGGAACGCCGGCGCCGACGGAGGAGATCATGAGCCAGTCCGACGACCAGGGTCGTTCCGAGTCCACCGCCCCGGGGTCGGGCGGCAACCCCCCGTACGGGCAGCCCCAGTACGGGCAGCAGCAGTACGGGCAGCAGCAGTACGGGCAGCCCCAGTACGGCCAGCAGCCCTACGGCCAGCCCCCGTACGGCCAGCAGCCCTACGGCCAGCAGTACGGCCAGCAGCAGTACCCGGCCGCCTACGGGCAGCAGTACGGCCAGGCACCGGCCTACGGCCAGTACGGTTCCGCCCAGCCGGCCAAGCCGGGCTCGGTCGTCACCGCGGCGGTGCTGGGCTTCGTGTTCGGCGCCCTCGGCGTCATCTTCACCCTGCTCCTGGTGGTCGCCGGCTCCGCGGCCTCCACGTTCTTCGGCGACTTCACCGACAACGACGACGTCGAGAACTCGATCCTCGCCGTGGTCATCCTGTTCGCGGTGCTCATGGCCGTCTGGACGACCGCCACCATCTGGGGGTCGGTCTGGGCGCTGACCGGACGCAGCCGGGTGCTGCTCCTCGTGGCCGGTTCCATCGCCCTGGCGTTCACCCTGCTGGGCTTCCTGAGCAGCCTCGCCGACTCCGGGAACTCCGGTGGCGCCGGCGGGGTCATCTGGAGCCTGCTCCTCCTGGCGGGGTCCCTGGCCATCGTGATCCTGCTGTCGCGGAGGCCCGCCGCCGACTTCTTCGCCGCCCACCGGGCGCGTCGCGGGCGCTGACGCGCTGTATCCGCCCCGTTCACGGGAAGCTCCCATGACCGGGTGGCGGGCCCTACACTCCGCCACCGACCGCCGCCCCGGCGGAGTGGACGCCTAGGAGGAGACGCCCCATGTCCAGCCCCACCTACGGTTCGGACCAGCCTGGTCCGAACCCGAACCACCCCCAGGGAAGTGCTCCTCCGCCCCCGCCCGGGCAGCAGGGCTGGAGCGCTCCCCCGCCGCCGCCCGCGCCGCAGGGCTACGGGGCTGCCCCGGGTGGATACGGCGCGCCCGGGGGTTACGGCGCTCCCGCGGGCTACGGGGCGGGGCAGCGTCCGGGTCAGGTGACCGCGGCCGCCGTCATCGGCATCGTCATCGGCGGCATCGGGTCGCTGTTCGGGCTGCTCGGCCTGTTCGCGCTCGGCCTGCTGTTCGAGATCAGCGCGGTCCTCGGGCTGCTGTTCCTGCTGTCGCTGGCCACCGCGGTCGTCGTCCTGGTCGGCGGCATCCAGGCCATCCAGGGCAAGTCCCCGAGGCTCCTCCTGCTGGGCAGCTACGCGTCGATCGGCGTCCAGCTGCTCTACACGATCTTCGCGATCTCCTACGGGGAGACCTGGTTCTCCGGGCTGCTGTCGTTCGTGCTGCCCATCCTGATCGTGTTCCTGCTGCTCCAGCCGCAGTCGAAGCAGTACTACGCCTCGCGGGGCATCAGCTACTGATCGCCCCCGCACGCGGAACGGCCCCCACCGCCTCGAGGCGGTGGGGGCCGTTTCGCGTGGTTCAGCTGCGGGCGGCGGTACCGGTGTAGTCGTCCGACGCGGACACCCAGCTCATGAGACCGCGCAGCTTGCGGCCGGTCTCCTCGATCGGGTGCGCCTCGGCCTCGGCCCGGCGGCGCTTGAAGTCCGGCGCGCCGGCGTCCTGGTCGGCGATGAAGGCAGCGGCCCAGGACCCGTCCTTGATCGCGCCGAGAACCTCCTTCATCGACTCCTTGACGCGGGCGTCGATGACCTTCGGGCCGGAGGTGTAGTCGCCGTACTCGGCGGTGTCGGACACCGACCACCGCTGCTTGGCGATGCCGCCCTCGTACATCAGGTCGACGATCAGCTTGAGCTCGTGCAGGCACTCGAAGTAGGCGACCTCGGGCTGGTAGCCGGCCTCGGTGAGGGTCTCGAAGCCCGCCGTGATGAGCGCGCTGGCGCCGCCGCAGAGGACGGCCTGCTCGCCGAACAGGTCGGTCTCGGTCTCCTCGGCGAAGGTCGTCTTGATGACGCCGGCGCGGGTGCCGCCGATGCCCTTCGCGTAGGACAGCGCGAGCTGGAGGGCGTTGCCGCTGGCGTCCTGCTCGACGGCGACCAGGCAGGGCACGCCCTTGCCGTCGCTGAACTCGCGGCGGACCAGGTGCCCGGGACCCTTGGGCGCCACCATGGCGACGTCGACGCCGGCCGGGGGCTTGATGTAGCCGAAGCGGATGTTGAAGCCGTGGCCGAAGAACAGCGCGTCGCCGTCCTGCAGGTTGGGCTCGACGGACTCCGCGTAGAGCGTCCGCTGCACGTGGTCCGGCGCCAGGATCATGATCAGGTCGGCCTCGGCGGCCGCCTCGGCCGGCGTGACGACCCGGAGGCCCTCCGCCTCGGCCTTGGGCCGGCTCTTGCTGCCCTCGGGCAGGCCGACGCGGACGTCGACCCCCGAGTCGCGCAGGGAGAGCGCGTGCGCGTGCCCCTGGCTGCCGTACCCGAGGACGGCGACGGTGCGCCCCTGGATGATCGAGAGGTCGGCGTCGTCGTCGTAGAAGATCTCGGCGGCCATGCGGTCGTGCTCCTTCGAGTTGTGCTTTATGGCGATAAAGCGCGGGTGGGTGGAACGGGCTTCAGGCGGTGCGCTCGACCGGGCGCAAGGTACCGGCGCCGCTCATCGAGCGCGGACCCCGGCCCAGGGCGACGGTGCCCGACTGCGCCATCTCCTTGATGCCCAGGGGGGCGAGGACGGCGAGGAGCGCCTGCAGCTTGTCGGGCGTGCCGGTCGCCTCGAGGGTGACGGTGTCGGGGTTGACGTCGACCACCCGCGCGCGGAACAGCTCGGCGGTCTGCAGCACCTGCGTGCGCTCGGCCATGGGTGCGCGGACCTTGACCAGCAGCAGCTCCCGCTGGACGGCGGCGCCGGAGTCCAGCTCGACGATCTTGATGATCTCGATGAGCTTGTTCAGCTGCTTGGTGATCTGCTCGAGCGGCTGGCTCTCCGCGTCGACGACGATCGTCATGCGGGACAGGTCCGGGTTCTCGGTAGGCCCGACGGCGAGCGACTCGATGTTGAAACCGCGGCGGCTGAAGAGCGCCGAGACGCGGGCCAGGACGCCGGACTTGTTCTCGACCAGCACCGACAGCGTGTGGCGTGACATCAGACCTGACCCTCTCCGAACACGGGCCGCACGTCGCGCGCGGCCAGGATGTCGTCGTTGCTGGCGCCGGCGGCGACCATCGGCCACACCTGGGCGTCGTGGCCGACGACGAAGTCGATGACCACCGGGGCGTCGTCGATCGACATGGCCTTCTCGATCACCGCGTCGACGTCGTCCTTGGTCTCGCACCGCAGGCCCACGCAGCCGAGCGCCTCGGCCAGGGTCACGAAGTCGGGGATGCGCACCGGCTTCGGGGTGCCGTCGGGGTTCCGGGCGTGCAGCTTGGTGTTGGAGTAGCGGCCCTCGTAGAACAGGGTCTGCCACTGCCGCACCATGCCGAGGTTGCCGTTGTTGATGACGGCGACCTTGACCGGGATGCCCTCCATCGCGCAGGTGGCGAGCTCCTGGTTGGTCATCTGGAAGCAGCCGTCGCCGTCGATGGCCCACACGGTGGTGTCCGGGCGGCCGTACTTCGCGCCCATGGCGGCGGGCACGGCGTAGCCCATGGTCCCGAGGCCGCCGCTGTTGAGCCAGGTGCCCGGCTTCTCGTACTTCACGAACTGGGCGGCCCACATCTGGTGCTGGCCGACGCCCGCGGCGTAGATGGCGTCGGGACCGGCGATGGCGCCCAGCCGCTCGATCACGTACTGCGGCGACAGCGAGCCGTCCTCCGGCCAGTCGTAGCCGAGCGGGTACCGGGTGCGCCAGTCGTCCAGCTGGGCCCACCAGGCCGCGAGGTCCGGGGTGCGCCCGGCCTGGTGCTCGCCGCGGAGCGCCTCGACCAGCTGGGCGATCGTCTCCTTGGCGTCGCCCACGATCGGGACGTCGGCCTTGCGGTTCTTGCCGATCTCCGCCGGGTCGATGTCGGCGTGGATGACCTGCGCGTGCGGGGCGAAGCTGGCCAGGTCGCCGGTCACGCGGTCGTCGAACCGGGCGCCGAGGGCCACCAGCAGGTCGGCCTTCTGCAGCGCGGTCACCGCGGTGACGTTGCCGTGCATGCCCGGCATGCCGAGGTTCTGCGGGTGGCTGTCCGGGAACGCGCCCCGGGCCATCAGCGTGGTCACGACCGGTGCGCCGGTGAGCTCGGCCAGCTCGGCCAGCTCCTCGGTGGCCTGCGCCTTGAGGACGCCGCCACCGACGTAGAGCACCGGCTGCTTCGCGCCCGCGATCAGGGCCGCGGCCTCGCGCACCTGCTTGCCGTGCGGACGGGTCGTCGGCTTGTAGCCGGGCAGGTCCAGCCGCGGCGGCCAGGAGAAGTCCGTCTGCGCCTGGAGGGCGTCCTTCGAGATGTCGACCAGCACGGGGCCCGGGCGACCGGTGGCGGCGAGGTGGAAGGCCTCGGCGATCCGCTGCGGGATCTCGTCCGGGTCGGTGATGAGGAAGTTGTGCTTGGTCACCGGCATGGTGATGCCGCGGATGTCCGCCTCCTGGAAGGCGTCCGTGCCGATCGAGCGACTGGGCACCTGGCCGGTGATCGCGACGATCGGCACCGAGTCCATGTGCGCGTCGGCCAGCGGGGTCACCAGGTTGGTGGCACCCGGGCCGGAGGTCGCCATGCAGACGCCGACCTTGCCGGTGGCCTGCGCGTACCCGGTGGCGGCGTGCCCGGCGCCCTGCTCGTGCCGCACGAGGACGTGGCGCACCGACGAGTCGAACAGCGGGTCGTAGGCGGGCAGGATCGCCCCGCCCGGGATGCCGAAGATGACCTCGACCCCGACGGCCTCGAGGGAACGGATGAGGCTCTGCGCCCCGGTGATGCCGGTCGCCGGCTGGGCGGCGGCCTCGGCGACGGACCGGGCGGTGGTCTCGACACCGGTGAGGGCAGCCGCCGCCTCGCGGGTGGCGGCGTCCCGGGCGGCCGGGTCCCCTGGGGAGTGGCGAGCGGCGGGCTCGCTCGGGGTGGTGGTCATCGCGGCGTTCTCCTGGCCTTGCAACATCGGGGGTGTCGAGGGAGCTGGTGGGGCGTGGGCAACAAAAAACCCCTCGTGCCACAGGCACGGAGGGGTCAGCGCGTCGGTCGCAGGACCGACGCGCTAGGCGACTACGAGAAGCATGCTGGCGCGAGGCACCTGCACACTGTGCGCCTGGTCGGAGGCGCCCGTCAACCAGCCCGTCCCACCAGGTGGACATCGGTGTCCATTTCCGGCGTCCCGTCGAAGAGCCCGGGGTCGAACGCGTCGAGGAGGGGCCGCAGGTCGGCCAGGTCCACCGGGCGGCCCAGCAGCCAGCCCTGGACGTACCGGCACCGCATCTCCTGCAGCGCGTGCAGCTGCCCAGGGGTCTCGACGCCCTCCGCCACGACGTCCATGCCGAGCGTCCGCCCGAGGTCCACCACCGCCGCGACCAGCGCCGCGCCGCGGGGGTCGCCCTCGATGTCGGCGATGAACTCGCGGTCCATCTTCAGGACGTCGACCGGCAGCCGGGCGAGGTAGGCCAGGGACGAGTAGCCGCGGCCGAAGTCGTCCAGCGAGATGATGCAGCCCATCTCGCGCAGAGTCCCCAGGTCGCTCTCCAGCCGGTCCTCGGCGTCGAGGAGCACCGACTCGGTGACCTCGATCATGAGCCGGTCCGGGGCGAGCCCGGAGTCCGCGAGCGCCTGCGCCACGTCCGGCGCCAGGCAGCCGGCCTGCAGGTGGCGCACGGACACGTTGACGCCCAGCTTGAGATCGCGCCCCTCGGTGACGAGGCCGGCGAAGTCCGCGGTCGCCCGCCGCAGCACCCACTGCTGCAGCGGAACGATCAGCCCGTCGCCCTCGGCGAGGGCGATGAACTCGTCGGGCGGCACCGTGCCGAGGACCGGGTGGTCCCACCGCACCAGCGCTTCCAGGCCCAGGATCCGGCGCTCCTCGACGCCGGCGACCGGCTGGTAGACGACGCGGAACTGGCCCTGCTCGATCGCCTCGGGGAGGTCGTGGGCGAGCCGGGCCCGCCGGCCCATCGCGGTGTCGACCGCCTGGCCCGCGGTGCGCACGCAGCTCTTGCCGGCGGCCTTGGCGGCGCGCAGCGCGACGTCCGCCCGGCGGATCGTGGCGGAGGTCTCGTCGGCCGCGTCCAGCTCGGTGACGCCGATGCTGCCCGAGATGTCGAAGACCACGCCGTCGGTGTGGGCGGCGGTGCCGACCGCCGGCCGGACGGTGCGGAGGTCGGCGACGATCCGCTCGGCGAGCGCGGTGGCCTCCTCCAGCCCGTCGGCGACGAGCACCGCGAACTCGTCGCCGCCGAGGCGGCCCACGAGGTCGCCGTCGCGGACGTTGGCCCGCAGCCGCTCGGCGACCTGGACGAGCAGGTGGTCGCCCGCCTCGTGCCCGGCGACGTCGTTCACCGGCTTGAAGCCGTCGAGGTCGAGGAGCAGGAGGCTGGCCGACTGCCCCTTCGCCACGCGCGTCCGGGCGGCGGACAGGCCGGCCATGAGGCGGGCGCGGTTGGGCAGCCCGGTGAGGAAGTCGGTGTAGGCCAGCCGCTCGAGCTCGCGCTGGCTGGAGCGCCGCTCGGTGACGTCGCGCAGGTGCAGCACCAGGCCGTCGCGCAGGGCGGTGCCGGGCACACCGGCGCGCGCGGCTCCGGTGATCTCGACGTCGCGCCACCCGCCGTCCTGCGTCCGGAGCCGGACCGTGGCCGGCAGGCCGTCGGCCGGCGCGCCGGACAGCACGGCCGAGGCCCGCTGGACCATGCCGCGGTCGTCGGGGTGCAGCAGCTCGGTGAGGTTGCGGCCGGTGAGGTCCTGCGACGACCAGCCGAGCTGGGTCCGGACGGCGCCGGAGAGCCAGGTGACCGTGCCGGTCGCGTCCACCACGGCCGTCACGTCCTCGGCGCTCGACACGAGCGCGCGGAAGTACGCCTCCGTCCGCTGCAGCCGCCCGGTGAGCCGGGCGCCGTCGCGGGCCCAGAGCAGCTGGCGGACGAAGCTCAGCCCCATCAGGCCGCCGAGGCCGATGCCCTCGAGCAGCGTCGGGGCGCGACCCCCGAACAGCTGCACGAGCACGAACCCCCCGACCGCGTACGCCGACACGGTGCTCAGGCAGAACCCGAGCAGCGGCAGGCCGCCGGAGGCCTCGAGCACCTCGGCCGGCTCGCCCGGGTCGGAGTCGACGGCGCGCACGGCGGTCGCGAGCATCGCCGTCCAGGCGACCACGGTGAGCACCTCGGAGAGCGTGCTGCCCAGGACGCGGCCGAGCGCGCCGGACACCGCGACCACGGTCATGGCCACGACGGACGCGAGCAGCCACGCGGCAGCGCGCCGGCGGGTCTCGTGCACCCGGGCCAGGGCGACCAGGCCGACGCCGCAGAGCAGGGCCCCCACTGCGGGGTAGCCGACGGTGATCAGCGCCGACGCGAGACCGTCGGTGCGCGCCACGACGTCGCGCAGGACCACGGCCCCGAGCAGCGCGACCGCCACGAGCACGACTGCGCCGTCGAGCAGGACGCGCGAGCCGATCCGGCGACCGGTGCTGGGCGGGAGGAGCAGGAGGCAGGCGGCGACGGCGGCCGGGACGGCCAGCAGGGTCGGCACGTCGCCCCAGTTGCCGCGCTCGGGGCCGCCCCAGGTGAACGTGGCCACGGCCTGCCCCAGCGCGAGGAGGGCGCCGGCCAGGCCGACGGCGCGCCACGGACGAGCCGACCGGGTCGGGAGCCGCCTCGCGTTGCGCAGGAGGACCGTCGCCGCGAAGCCCGAGGCGAGGCACAGCAGCGGCGCGGCGACCGCGGCCGCGACCGGGGGCGCGACCAGCCGCAGCCCCGTCATCAGGAGCGCGATCGCAGCGAGCAGGAGGTAGGCCGTCCGCGACCCGCGCCGGAGGGCGGAGGTCATCGGGCACCCACCAGACCCGGCAGCAGGACGTCGCCGCCGTCGGTGAGCAGCTCGAGGAAGCCGGTCAGGGACAGCGGACGGGAGATGACGAAGCCCTGCGCGAAGCCGCAGCCGAAGCCGGTCAGCGCGGCCAGCTGGGCGGTCGTCTCGACCCCCTCGGCGACGACGTCGAGCCCCAGCGCCCGGCCGATGCCCACGACCGACTCGCACAGCGCCCGGCTCTGCGGGTCGCGGTCGATCCGGGTGATCAGCGAGCGGTCGAGCTTCACGATGTCGATGGGCAGCCGCGTCAGGTGGGCCAGCGCCGACGACTGACCGCCGAACCCGGTGAGGGCCACGTGCACACCCATGAGCCGCAGGCTGGAGATGTCGAGGTGCAGCCGCTCGTCCTCGGCCCCGCCGGCCGGTGCGCCGACCTGGAGGACGAGGCGCTCGGCCGACAGCCCGGACCGGTCCAGGGCCGACTCCACGTCGCCGACGACGGTGCCGCCGGCGAGGTAGCCGGCCGACACCCGCATGCCGATGCGCAACGGAGCACCGCTCACGGGCAGAGCCGCGGCCGCGGTGGCGGCCTCCTCGAGGCCCCAGCGGACGAGCTCGCCGATCAGGCCCGCGCGCTCGGCGACCGGGATGAACTCGGCCGGCGCGATCTCGCCGAGGGTCCCGTGCCGCCAGCGCAGCTCGGCCTCCACGCCGGTGATCCGCTGCTGCTCGAGGGACACGATCGGCTGGAAGAGCAGGTAGAGCTCGTCGCGGCTCCGGGCGCCGCGCAGGTCGTGCCGCAGCCGCTCGCGGCGCGCGGCGGCGTCGCCGAGCGAGACGTCGTAGCGCCGGGCGGTGCCCTCCCCCGCCTCGTGGGCGGCGCGCACCGCGAGGTCGGCCCGCTCGAGGACGGCGTCGACGGCCGTGCCGGGCTCGATCGGCACCACGCCGATCCCGGCGGTGAGCTCGACGAGCCCCGCCTGCGTGACGATCGGCTGCTCGACCACGGACAGGCAGCGGTTGGCCAGGCGGTCGGCGTCGGCGTCGTCGCCCCGGGCCAGGACGGCGAAGGCGCCACCGCCGAGCCGGGCGACGGTGTCCTCGCCGCGGACCGTGGCGCGCAACCGGCGGGCGATCTCGGTCATCGCGGCGCTGACGGTGTCGCGGCCGGCGTTCTCGCGGACCGCGGCCAGCCCGACGAGCTCGATCATCAGGAAGGTCGACGGGGCGTCCTGGGGCTCGGTGAGCGTCGCCTGCAGGGTCGACAGCACCCCAACCTGGTTCGGCAGACCGGTCATGGGGTCGGTGTAGGCGATCCCCTGCAGCGCCTGCTCGCGGGCGTGCCGCTCGGTCATGTCGCGGCAGTGCAGGACGACGGCGCCGACGTCGGGGGCGCGGCGCAGGTCGGAGACGCCGGCCTCCAGGTAGCGCCACTCCCCCGCCGCGTCGGGCAGGCGGACGGTGAGCAGGCCCGTGTCGGCGGAGACCGGCGCCGAGAGGGCGCCGGCCGCCGGCAGCGCGGCCGTCAGGGCCGGGACGTCGTCGGGGTGGACGCACCCGAGCAGGGGCTGCCCCACCAGGCGGGTCGCGGCCTCGCCGAGGGCCCGGTCCAGCGCCGGGGAGGCCCAGGTGATGCGCAGGTCGTCGTCCAGGATGACGACGGCGTCGCCCGAGGACTGGACCACGGACCGGAAGTAGGACTCGCTGCGCCGCAGGCGGGCGGTGAGGCGGTTCTCCTCGCGCGCGGTCATCCACCGGTGCAGCGCGGCCAGCGCCACGCAGAAGACCAGGCCGGCGATCATCCCGCCGGTCGGGCGCTCACCGGTCAGCGCGACGCCGCCCACGCTCGCCACGGCGGCGAACAGCGCGAGGTGCGGGAGCACCTGCCCCAGGTCGAACGAGCGCCGTCCCTGGCGTCGCGGGCTGTCCTCGACGGGCCGGGCGTCCAGCAGGACGGCGAACGAGAGCAGCAGCAGGCCGGCGGCGACCGGGAAGCGCGCGGCGCCCAGGGGCACCGGCGAGCCGCCGAGCATCGCGGACGTGCTCAGGCCGCGGCCGGCGGTCAGCAGGGCCGTCCCGGCCAGGAGCACGACGGCCATCGTCCGACGGCTGGGCTCGACGACGCCCAGCGCCGTGAGCGCCGCGGCCATCGTGGCGGACGTGGTGAGCACCGCGGCGCCGAGCACCACGCGCTCGTCGAGGCCGAGCGCCGACCAGCGGCCGGCCGGGCCCACGACGAGCAGGCTGACCATGATCAGCGACGCGAACAGGAACAGGGCCACCTCGACGGCGGCGCGAGGGCGGGCGCGCAGCCCGCGGCAGTCGACCAGGCTGAGGATCGCGACGATGGCGATCAGGTAGCCGGGGACCGTCGGCACCCAGCGGAGGACCGCCATCTGGACGGGTTCCACCGGGGCGGCGATGGCCGCGACGAGCGCGGCGGCCACCGGGAACAGGGGTGCGGCGGCGAACAGCCGCCAGGCCCGGGGTCGGGCCGTGCGCGGTGCGGTGGTCCACAGCACGGCCGCGGCGAGCACGCCGGCGCCCACGACGGCGATCTCACCGGCGGCGTGCAGGGCGGGTCGCGCCGCGGCCAGGGCGCACCCGAGGGCGACCGGCACAGCGGCGGCGAGCAGCCACCATCGACGAGAGTCCACACCGTCCTCTCGGCAGCGTCACCGGGGAGGACGAGCCGCCCCCGGACGCCGTCACCCGTCGGGGTGACGCGCCCGGAGCCGGTGACCGGGAGTGACCGGGCCCCCGGTCAGCCGCAGATGGCGCCCTGCGCCGCCGATCCGACGAGCTTGGCGTACTTGCCGAGCACGCCGGTGGTGTAGCGCGGCGGCAGCGGCTCCCAGCCGACCTTCCGCCGGGCCAGCTCGTCGTCGTCCACGAGCAGGTCGAGCGTGCGGGCCGCGAGGTCCAACCGGATCCGGTCGCCGTCCCGGACGTACGCGATCGGGCCGCCGTCGGCCGCCTCGGGCGCGACGTGGCCGACGCACAGGCCCGTCGTCCCGCCGGAGAACCGGCCGTCGGTGAGCAGCAGGACGTCCTTGCCGAGGCCCGCGCCCTTGATCGCCCCGGTGACGGCGAGCATCTCGCGCATGCCCGGACCGCCGCGGGGGCCCTCGTACCGGATGACGACGACGTCGCCGGCCTTCAGCGTGCCCTCGGTGACGGCGTCCATCGCGCCCTGCTCGCCGTCGAAGACACGCGCGGTGCCCTCGAAGACCTCGGCGTCGAACCCGGCGGACTTCACGACCGCGCCCTCGGGTGACAGCGAGCCGCGCAGGATGGTGAGGCCACCGGTCTTGTGGATGGGGTTGTTCATCGCGTGCACGATCGTGCCGTCGAGGTCCGGCGGCGCGATCTCGGCGAGGTTCTCGGCCATGGTCCTGCCGGTGACGGTGAGCGTGTCGCCGTGCAGCAGCCCGGCGTCCAGCAGCGCCCGCAGGACGACCGGGACGCCGCCGACGCGGTCGATGTCGGTCATCACGAACCGGCCGAAGGGCTTGACGTCGGCCAGGTGCGGGGTGCGGTCACCGATGCGGTTGAAGTCGTCGAGCGTGAGGTCGACCCGCGCCTCGTGCGCGATGGCCAGCAGGTGCAGGACGGCGTTGGTCGAGCCGCCCAGCGCCATGACGACGGTGATGGCGTTCTCGAACGCCTCCTTCGTCATGATCTGGCGGGCGGTGATGCCCTTGCGGAGCAGGTTCACGACCGCCTCGCCGGAGGCGACGGCGAACGCGTCGCGGCGGCTGTCGGGCGCCGGCGGCGCGGCGCTGCCGGGCAGCGCCATGCCGAGCGCCTCGGCGACGCTGGCCATCGTGTTGGCGGTGTACATGCCGCCGCAGGAACCCTGGCCGGGGCAGGCGGCCTTCTCGATGGCGGTGAGCTCGTCGCGGCTGATCAGCCCGCGCGCGCAGGCGCCGACGGCCTCGAAGACGTCGATGATCGTCAGGTCGTCGCGGTCGCCGAGCTTCCCGGGCAGCGTGGAGCCGGAGTAGAGGAAGACGCTGGCCAGGTCGAGGCGCGCGGCGGCCATGAGCATGCCGGGCAGCGACTTGTCGCAGCCGGCCAGCAGGACCGAGCCGTCCAGCCGCTCGGCGAACATGACGGTCTCGACCGAGTCGGCGATGACCTCGCGGGAGACCAGCGAGGCGCGCATGCCCTCGTGGCCCATGGAGATCCCGTCGGAGACGGAGATGGTGCCGAACTCGAGCGGGAAGCCGCCGGCCGCGTGGACCCCCTCCTTGGCCCGCTTGGCCAGCCGGTCCAGCGACAGGTTGCACGGGGTGATCTCGTTCCAGGACGACGCGACGCCGATCTGCGGCTTGCTGAAGTCCTCGTCCTGCATGCCGACGGCGCGCAGCATGGCGCGCGCGGGGGCCTTGGCGTCCCCGTCGGTCACCTCGCGGCTGCGGGGCTTCAGGTCGGCGGTGCCACTGCCTGCGGGGCGTTCCTCGAGCGTCGTCACGAGCGCCGATGCTAGGCCGGTCGCCGGCGACGACAAGGAGTGCGTCGATACTGGTACCGGTACCACCACCGAACGGAGCCGCCCGTGCCGTCCACCGCCCGCCGAGAGCTGGCCGACTTCCTCGCCTCCCGGCGTCGCCAGCTCGACCCCCGTGAGTCCGGCCTGCCCACCGGTGGCGCCCGCCGCACACCGGGGCTGCGCCGCGAGGAGGTCGCGCTGCTGTCGGGCGTGAGCCACACCTGGTACACGTGGCTCGAGCAGGGCCGCGACATCCGGCCCTCCCGGCAGGTGGTCGACGCCCTGGCCCGGACGCTGCGGATGTCGCCGGCCGAGCACGAGTACGTCTTGCGACTGGCCGGGCACGGCGGCTCCGTCGCCACCAGCGCTCCCGAGGCGATGCCGTCCCACGTGCAGCGGCTCGTGGACGCGCTCGGCTCCTCCCCCGCCTACGTCATCACGTCGAGCTGGTCGATCGTCGGGTGGAACCGCGCCTACGAGCGGTTCTACCCCGGGGTCGCGGCGTGCCCGGCCGAAGAGCGCAACCTCCTCTGGCTGGTGTTCACCGATCCGGCCGTCCGCGAGCTGCTGGGCGACTGGGCCACCGACAGCCGGCGGTTCCTCACCCAGTTCCGCGCGGAGGTCGGCCCGCGGCTCGCCGACCCGGAGGTGGTCGAGCTCGTCGCCCGGCTGGAGGAGGCCAGCCCGCACTTCCGGTCCGGCTGGGCCAGCCACGACGTCGACAGGTTCAGCTCCGGCGAACGCCGGTTCGAGCACCCCGGGGTAGGGACCCTCCTGCTCGAGCACCACCAGCTCACCCCCGCCGACGCGCCGGGTCTCCAGCTGGTCGTCTACACCGCGGCGGAGGGCACGGACTCCGCGGCGAAGCTCGCCCGCATGACGGCCGATGCCTGACGAGCCGCGCGTGCGGGGCGGTCTGGGAGGATCGGCAGACGTGGCCGCCTCTGTCCGTCTCCGGATGAACCGGACCGCGCTGCTGCCCGTCGGCCTGCTCGCGATCTGCGCGGTCCCGCTGGCCTTCGCCGCGCCGCCGTGGACCCTCGTCCTGCTGCTGATCCCGCTCGCCGTCGCCCTGTGGGTGCTGCGGGTCGGCGTCGACATCGCCGACGACGGGCTGACCGTGCGCTCCCTGGCCGGTGAGCGCCGGGTGCCGTGGACCGAGCTCGTGGGCATCCGGGTGGCGCCCCGCGGTGACCTCTGGCTGGTCACCACCGGCGGCACCGAGGTGAAGATGCCGGTGATGCGGGCCCGCGACCTCCCCCGCCTCGCGGCCCTGTCGGGCGGCCGGATCGACGTCCCGGAACCTCCGGCTCAGTAGCTGCCGACGACGTTCGCCAGCGGCTGCCCGGTCAGGATCCGCTCGACCTGGTCGGTGACGGCGGCCGCCGCACGGGCGTTGGTCTCGGGCACCGCTCCCCCGACGTGCGGCGTGAGCAGCAGGCCAGGCGCCTCCCACAGCGGGTGCCCCTCGGGCAGCGGCTCGGGGTCGGTCACGTCGAGCGCGGCTCGGAGGCGGCCGGCCCGGAGCTCGGCCAGCAGCGCGTCGGTGTCGACGACCACCCCCCGGGCGGCGTTGACCAGGAGCGCGCCGTCGGGCATCGCCGCGAGGAAGCCGGCGTCGACCATGCCGGTGGTCTCCGAGGTCACGGGGACGACGACGATCACGACGTCGGCGTGCGGGAGCAGGGCCGGCAGCTCGTCGATGGCGTGCACCCCGTCCCGGGCGGTCCGGGCGACGTAGGTCAGCCGCACGTCGAAGCCGGCCAGCATGCGGCCGATGGCGCGGCCGATGTCACCGGCGCCCACCACGAGGACGCGGGCGCCGACCAGCGACCGGTGCGTCGTGAAGGTCCACCGCCCCGCCTCCTGCTCCCGCACGAAGAACGGGATGCCGCGCTGCGCCGCCAGCGCGGCGGTGACCGCCCACTCCGCCGTCGACGGCGTGTGCGCGCCGCGGGCGTTGCAGAGCAGGATGCCCTCGGGCAGCCGGCCGGCGAAGGTCTCCGCCCCGGCGCTGAGCAACTGGACCAGCCGGAGCCCCGGGAGCGCGTCGAAGAAGTCCTGCCCCGGCAGCGCGGCGCCGCCCGACCGCGGCACCCACACCTGCGCGAGCGCGGCGTCCCCGGTCGGAGGGCCGTCGGCCGCGTCGATCCGGTGCGCGCGGACGCGCGGGGACACCGCCTCGACGGCCGCCGCGATCGCCCGCGAGGGCACGAGGACGTGGAGGGTCTCGTCGGGGTCCAGCGGCAGGCGCGGCACGCCCGGACTCTAGGCGGCGCCCCCTCCGGCGCACGTACTGTGATCCGGGTGGGACGACGGTCGGGACGGCGCACCGCGCGGCTGCTCGCCGTGGTGCTGGCCGCCGCCGTCCTGACCGGCTGCGGGGACGACGGCTACGAGCCGAGCGGCCCGTTCCGCCCGCTCCCCGAGGGCGCGCCGCCGGAGGTGGGCCCACCGTCGTCGCAGGCCCCGGTCCCCGGACAGCCGGCGGAGCCGGGCTCCGGCGAGGAGGGCGGCGACCCCAACGTCGTCGCGTCCGGGCTCGCGGTGCCCACCGGGCTGGTCGTGCTCCCCGACGGGAGCGCGATCGTCGGCGAGCGGGACACCGGCCGCCTGCTGCAGGTGTTCGCCGACCGGTCCCCGCCGCGCGAGCTCATGACCGTGCCCGGCATCGACACCGCCGGGGACGGCGGGCTGCTCGGGCTGGCCGCGTCGCCGACGTACCTCGAGGACGGGCTGCTCTACGCCTACGTCTCCACCGCGACCGACAACCGGGTGGTGCGCTTCCCGCTCGGCGGGACGCCGAACCCGGTGTTCACCGGCATCCCGCGCGGCGAGCGGCACAACGGAGGCGGTCTGGTCTTCGGGCCCGACGGCCACCTGTTCGTCGGCACCGGCGACGCGGGCGACCCGGCCGTGGGGCAGGACCCGAACTCGCTCGGGGGCAAGGTGCTGCGCATCGACGTCTTCGGCCGGGCGGTGGGCCCCACCCCCGTCTACAGCCGCGGGCACCGCGACGTGACGGCCCTGTGCCAGGTGGTCGTCGCCGACGAGGAGGCCCAGGAGGAGCCGGTGGCCACCCTCTACGCCACCGACGACGCCGCCGAGGGGCCCGACGCGGTCGACCTGGTCACCGAGGGCGCCGACTACGGGACCGTGGCACCGCTGATCGAGGTGCCGGCCGAGGAGGGCGGGCCGGGCGGGTGCGCCGCGGCCGGCGGGGCGGTGTTCCTGGGCGCGCTGGACGGCCAGCGGATCCACGCGTTCGCCCTCGACGGCACCGGCGCGGTCGTCGGCGACCCGGAGGAGTTCCTGGGCGGGCAGTACGGCCGGCTGCGCACCGTCGTCCTCGACGCCGAGGGCGCCCTGTGGATCACCACGTCCAACCGCGACGGCATCGGGACCCCGGTCGCGGAGGACGACCGCGTGCTCCGGATCCTCCCGCCGTCCGCCGCGGGGACCTCCCCGTTGTGACTGTGCGCTGGTCCACCTTTCGGGGCTGCTGAGAGGTGGACCAGCGCACAACCGCTCACGCGGTGAGGCGCTCCTCGAGCATGCGCTTGACCGTGGCGGCGTCGGCCTTGCCGCGCGTCGTCTTCATGACCGCACCGACCAGCGCGCCGATGGCCTGCACCTTGCCGCCGCGGACCTTCTCGGCGACGTCCGGGTTGCCCTCGATGGCGGCGTCGACGGCCGCGACCAGCTCGTCGGACTCACCCATGACGGCGAGCCCGCGCGCCTCGACCACCGCGGCGGGGTCGCCCTCGCCGGCCAGCACGCCGTCGAGCGCCTGGCGCGCCAGCTGGTCGTTGATGGTGCCGGCGGAGATCAGCCCGATGAGCTGGGCGACCTGCGCGGGCGTGATGGCCAGCTCGGCCAGGTCGGTGCCGGCGTCGTTCGCGCGGCGGGCCAGCTCGCCGAGCCACCACTTGCGGGCGTCGGCGGGCGAGGCCCCCGCGGCGACGGTGTCGCTGACCAGCTCGACGGCGCCGGCGTTGACCAGCCAGGCCATCTCGGTCGGCGAGATGCCCCACTCGTCGGAGAGCCGGGCGCGCCGGGCGGCGGGCAGCTCCGGCAGCGTGGCGCGGAGCTTCTCCACCCACTCCTCGTCGGGAGCGACGGGGACGAGGTCGGGCTCGGGGAAGTACCGGTAGTCGGTCGCCTCCTCCTTGCTCCGGCCCGGCGAGGTGGTGCCGGTGTCCTCGTGGAAGTGCCGGGTCTCCTGCGTGATGGTGCCGCCGCCGTCGATGACCGCCGCCTGGCGGCGCATCTCGAACCGGACCGCCCGCTCCACCGAGCGCAGCGAGTTGACGTTCTTCGTCTCCGTGCGGGTGCCCCACTCCAGGCTGCCGATCGGCGCGATGGAGGTGTTCACGTCGCTGCGCAGGTTGCCCTGCTCCATGCGCACCTCGGAGACCCCGAGGGCGAGCAGGATCTCGCGCAGCTCCGTGACGTAGGCCCGCGCCACCTCGGGCGCCTTGGCCCCGGCGCCCAGGATCGGCCGGGTGACGATCTCCACCAGGGGGATGCCGGCGCGGTTGTAGTCGATCAGCGAGTGGTCGGCGCCGTGGATGCGCCCGGTGGCCCCGCCGACGTGCAGGTTCTTGCCGGTGTCCTCCTCGAGGTGCACCCGCTCGATCTCCACCCGGTAGGTCTCGCCGTCGACCTCGACGTCGAGGTGCCCCGCGGTGCAGAGCGGCTCGTCGTACTGGGTCGTCTGGAAGCCCTTGGGGATGTCCGGGTAGAAGTAGTTCTTCCGCGCGAACCGGCACCACGTGGCGATCCGGCAGCCCAGCGCCAGGCCGATCCGGATCGTCGACTCGATGGCCATCGCGTTGGCCACCGGCAGCGAGCCGGGCAGGCCCAGGCACACCGGGCAGGTCTGGGTGTTCGGCTCGGCCCCGAACGTGGTCGAGCAGCCGCAGAACATCTTCGAGGCGGTGCCGAGCTCGACGTGCGTCTCGAGGCCGATCACCGGCTCGTAGCGGGTGAGGACCTCGTCGAAGTCGACCAGCGTGTCGGTGCTCACGAGGTGGGGCCCTCCTTGCGGGTGGGACGGTCCGGGGTGGTGCGCAGCGCGAAGGCGGCGGCCGCCCCCGTGAGCACCCCGAGGACGACGAAGACGGTGAAGACGGGGCGGCCGCTGGCGATCCAGCCGATGACGCCGACCACGACCACGAAGACCGTGAGGCCCCAGGCGAGCTTCAGCGCGCCGTTCACGCCGCACCCTCCACGGGCTCGGCGACGCGGGCCGGCAGCTGGTCGAGGAAGCGCGAGCCGCGGGCGGCGTCCTGCGCGGCCTCGAGAGCGGCGGCGACGCGGTAGCAGCGGTCGTCGGCGAGCGCCGGGGCCATGATCTGGAAGCCCACGGGCAGGCCGTCGGAGAGCCCGCACGGCACCGAGATCGCCGGCACGCCGGCCAGGCTGGCCGGCAGCGTGCAGAGGTCGGCGGCGTACATGGCGACCGGGTCGTCGACCCGGGAGCCCAGCGGGAAGGCGA
The DNA here is from genome assembly GCF_054050495.1 of Blastococcus sp. SYSU D00922. Lineage (NCBI taxonomy): Bacteria > Bacillati > Actinomycetota > Actinomycetes > Geodermatophilales > Geodermatophilaceae > Blastococcus > Blastococcus sp. SYSU D00922. The sequence goes on along the minus strand of NZ_JBJGZL010000005.1, from coordinate 136,770 downwards.
CCGTCGGCGTGGTGGGGCTGACGAGGACGTCGACCCCGGTCCCCTCGGCGTCGAAGGCGGCGTTGAAGTCGCGGCTGATCAGCGTGCGCACCTTCTGCGCCTGCCCGTAGTAGGCCTCGTAGTAGCCGCTGGACAGGGCGTAGGTGCCCAGGATGATGCGGCGCTTCACCTCGGGGCCGAAGCCCTGCTCGCGGGTGAGCGCCATGACCTCGTCGAGGTCCCGGGCGCCGTCGTCCCCCACCCGCAGCCCGTACCGGACGCCGTCGAACCGGGACAGGTTGGACGACGCCTCGCTCGGCGCGATCAGGTAGTAGGCCGGCAGGGCCAGGTCGAAGGCCGGGCAGGAGACCTCGCGGACCTGCGCGCCCAGGCTCTCCAGCAGCGCGACCGCCTCGGTGAACCGGTCGAGCACACCCTGCTCGTAGCCGTTGGTGTGGCCCTCGCCGCCGAGCTCGCGGACGACGCCGATCGTCAGCCCGGACAGGTCGCCGTCGGCACCCCGGCGGGCGCACTCGGCCAGCACCGGGAGCGGGGCGTCGATGCTCGTGGAGTCCAGCGGGTCGTGGCCGCCGATCGCCTCGTGCAGGAGCGCCGCGTCGAGGACCGTGCGCGCCATCGGGCCCGCCTGGTCGAGGCTGGACGAGAAGGCGATCAGCCCGAACCGGGACACCGACCCGTAGGTCGGCTTGTGCCCGACGAGGCCGGTCAGGGCCGCCGGCTGCCGGATCGAGCCGCCGGTATCGGTGCCGATCGCCCACGGGGCCAGGCCGCCGGCGACCGCGGCGGAGGAGCCGCCGGAGGACCCGCCGGGGATCCGCTCGGGGTCCCACGGGTTGCGGGTCACGCCGTAGGCGGAGTTCTCCGTGGACGAGCCCATGGCGAACTCGTCCATGTTCGTCTTGCCGAGCAGCACGGTGCCGGCGGCCTTGAGCCGGGCGGCGACGGTGGCGTCGTAGGGCGGCTTCCAGCCCTCGAGGATCCGCGATCCGCTCGTGGTCGGGATGCCCTCGGTGACGACGACGTCCTTCAGCGCCACGGGGATGCCGGCCAGGCCGGTGCCGGCGTCGCCGGAGGCGTCCACGGCGGCGGCGCGCTCGAGCACGGCCTCGCGGTCGACGTGCAGGTAGGAGCCGAGCGTGCCGTCGGTGGCGGCGATGCGGTCGAGGTAGGCCTCGGCGATCCCGGCCGCGGTGGCGCCGTCCTGGAGCGCGGCCTGCAGCTCGGGGACGGTCATGCCGGTGACGTCGGAGGTGGTCACGCCTCCTCCCCCAGGATGCGCGGCACGCGGAAGCGACCGTCCTCGGCGGCGGGCGCGCCGGCGAGCACGACCTCGCGGGGCAGGCTCGGCCGCACGGCGTCCTCGCGGAAGACGTTGGTCATCGGCACCGCGTGCGTGGTGGGCGGCACGTCCTCGACGGGGGCCTTCTGCACCTGGGCGACCGCGTCCAGGACGGCGGACAGCTGGCCGGCGTAGAGGTCCAGCTCCTCGTCGGTCACCGCCAGGCGCGACAGGCGCGCCAGGTGGGCGACGTCCTTGCGGGAGAGCGTGCTCATGCTGGGGTGGAACTCCACTTCGCAGTGCTCGGCGGCCCTGGGTCTCGGCCGCGTACGTGACCCAGCCACTCTACGTGGGGCCCGCGCGAGGGCCTCCGCTGCGGAACCGGCGTGAGAGGCTGCACCCGATCGCGATCGACGGAGATCGAACAAGGACCCCGAGGACGACCCGGAGGAACCGTGTCCTATCTCCTGCGCCTGGTGGTGCCCGACAAGCCGGGCATCCTGGGAGCCGTCGCGACCGCGCTCGGCACCGCGGGCATCGACATCGTCTCGCTCGACGTGCTCGAGCGCGGCAACGGCGTGGCCGTGGACGACGTCGTCGTCGACCTGCCTCCCGGCCGGCTGCCCGACAGCCTGATCACCGCCGCGCAGGCGGTCACGGGGGTGTCGGTCGAGTCGCTGCGGCCCTTCGCCGGGCCGCTGGACACCCACCGCGAGCTGGACCTGCTCGACGCGCTCGCACGGGCCGCGGAAGGCACCTCGGCGAAGCTCCTGGCCGCGGAGCTGCCGCGGGTCTTCCACAGCGGCTGGGCCGTGGTCCTGTCGGCGACCGCGGAGTCGTGGGAGGTCGCCGCCGCCTCGGAGGCCGCGCCGTCGTTCGAGGGGCTGGAGCTGCCCTGGATGCCGCTCGCCGGCCCGCGGCTGCTGCCCAGCGAGGACGACTGGCTGCCCGAGCGCTGGCGGGAGATGGCGATCGAGATGATGGCCGCCCCCTACGGCGGGCCGGGGTGCGCGGTGGTGCTCGGCCGGTCCGGCGGCCCGGCGTTCCGGCGCTCGGAGCTGCTCCGGCTGGCCCACCTGACCGGCATCGCCACGACGGTGGCCACGCTCCCGCCCGCCTGACGCCACCGGGGCGGTTCCGCTCGCGCCCGGGATGCGGTGCAATCGCACCGAGGCGAGCGAGTGGGTGGCGAGGATGCGACTCGGCGATGTGCTCGACGCGGCCCGTGGCCGCACGTTCGTCGGCCGCGCCCGGGAGCTGGCGGCCTTCTCCGACTCGCTGGCCGGGCGGTCGCCCCGGCGCGTCTTCCTGGTGCACGGCGTGGGCGGCATCGGCAAGTCGATGCTCCTCGGCGAGTTCCGCGCCCGAGCGCTGGCAGCGGGCCGGCCCGCCCTCCTCATCGACGGCCGGGAGGTCGATCCCTCGCCGGACGGCGTCCGCGCCGCACTCGCCCGCGCGCTGCCCGGGACGCCGGTCGACGACCTCCCGGGGCTGGCGCTGCTCGTCGACCACTACGAGCAGCTGGGCCCGACCGACGAGTGGCTGCGCCGGGAGCTCCTCCCCCGGCTGGCCGACGACGCCGTGGCGGTGCTCGCCGGCCGCGACGCACCCGACCCCGCCTGGCGACGCCTTCCCGGGTGGCCGGAGTTCGGTGCGGCCCTGCGGCTGGACGCGCTGACCGACGCCGAGAGCGGGGACTTCCTCGTCCGCGCCAGGGTGCCGGTCGAGCGGCACGCCGGGCTCGTCCCGCTGTCCCGGGGGCACCCGCTCGCGCTGGCCCTGCTGGCCGAGACGGCGGCGGACGGACCGTTGCCCGCGGCCCTGGCCGACGCCCCGGACCTCGTCTCGGCGCTGCTGGAGTGCGTCGTGAGCCAGGTCCCCGGCGAGGCGCACGCGGTGGGGCTCGCCACCTGCACGGTGGCGTGGTCGACCACCGAGGACCTGCTGGCCGAGACCGTCGGCGAGGCCGCACCCGAGGTGTGGGACTGGCTGGCCCGGCAGCCCTACGTCGCCCGCGCCCAGCGCGGCCTGGTCCTGCACGACCTGGCCCGCGACGTGCTGACCGCGGAGCTGGAACGGCGCTCACCCGAACGGCAGCGGCGGCTGCACCGCATCGTCCACGACCGGGTGGTCCACGAGATCCGCACGGCCGCCGGGCCCGACCACCAGCACCCGGCGCAGCAGCTGCTGTTCCTGCACCGGCACAGCCCGCTGACCAGCACGATCGGGACGCTGCGCAGCCGCGGGTCGGCCGCCGTCGTCCCGGGCTCCGCCGAGGACCACCCGGCCGTGCTGGCGCTGGTCGAGCGGTTCGCCGGGCCGGCCGGCGCGGCGCTCGCCCGCGGCTGGCTCCGCGACGTCCCCGAGGGGCTGCAGGTGGTGCGGCAGTCCGACGGCCTGTCCGCCTTCGCCCTCAGCTTGCTGGTGCCCACCGGCTCGCCCCTCGAGCGCGACGACCCGGCCGTGCGGGCGGTGCTGGAGCACGCCGCACGCACGTCACCGCCGCGACCCGGCGAGCTGGTCCACGTCATGCGCTTCATGGGCGGCACGCAGGAGTACGAGCGCGACCCCTACGCCGTCCTGGTCTCGTCGGTCGTCGCGCTGACGACGTGGCTGACTCAGCCCCTCGCGTGGTCGTTCACGGCGCCGGTGGACCCGGAGTTCTGGGGGCCCTTCTTCGACTACCTCGGGATGAGCCGGGTCGCCGAGGTCGCCGTGGGCGGGCGGACCTCGGTGCTCTACGGGATGGACTGGCGGCGGCTGCCGGTCGACAGCTGGATGGACATGATGAACGACCGGGAGCGGACCGGGGCCTCCGGTCCGCCGCCGGCGCACCTCCTGCGACCCGCCCCGTTGACCCGCGAGGCCTTCACCGAGGCGGTCCGCACGGCGCTGCGCGACCTGCACCGGGACGACCGGTTCCGGGCCGGCCCGCTGTTCGGCTCCCGGCTCGCGCTCGGGCCCGAGGGCGCCGACCCGGCGCGGCTGCGGTCCGCCCTGGAGCGGGGCGTCGCCGCGCTGGGCCGGCAGCCCCGCGGCGCCGAGCTGCGACGGGTGCTGGACCGCACGTTCGTCCGGCCGGCACCGACCCAGGAAGCGGCCGCCGAGGTCCTGGGCCTGCCGTTCAGCACGTACCGCCGACATCTGGCCACCGCGCTGGCGGAGCTCACCGAGCTCCTGTGGGCGGCGGAGATCGGGGCCATCTCCCTGCCGGAGGACCGGCCGCCGGCCGGTGCGGGCAGGAACTGAGCACCGATCGGGCACCGTCCGGCCTGGAGACCGGGCACCTCCCGTCACCACCCTCTCGGCACACCCCCGAGAGAGGAGACGGACATGGCCACGGTGGTGGTGCTCGGAGCCGGCATGAACGGGCTGACGACGGCGATGCTGCTGGCGCGGGACGGGCACGAGGTGACAGTCCTCGAGCGGGACCCGGACCCGCCGGGACCCGAGCCGTGGGCGGGCTGGCAGCGCCCCGGCGTGAGCCAGTTCCGGCAGCTGCACTTCGTCCTGCCGCGCTGGCACCGGGAGATGGAGGAGTCGCTCCCGGAGGTGGTCGACGAGCTGGTCGCGAGGGGCGGGCGCCCGCTCAACATGATCGCGATGCTGCCCGAACGGGTGCGCGGAGCGCTGCGCGAGGACGACCGCCAGTACGACACCGTCACCGCGCGGCGGCCGGTGCTCGAGGCCGCCGTCGCGGCGGTGGCCGACCGGACGCCGGGGCTCGCGGTCGTGCGCGGTGCCGGCGTCGCCGGACTGGCGACCGGGCAACCGGTCCTCCCCGGGGCGCCCCACGTCGAGGGCGTGCGGCTGGCCGACGGGACGACGGTGCGAGCCGACCTGGTGGTCGACTGCACCGGCCGCAAGTCGCGGCTGCCCGAGTGGCTGGCCGCCGCGGGGGCGCGCAGGCCCGTCGAGGAGCGCGAGCCGGCCGGGTTCGTCTACTACGGGCGTCACTTCCGCGGTCCCGCGGACGCGCAGCCCGCCGTCCTGACCCGGCTCCTGCAGCACTACGACTCGCTGACCCTGGTGACCCTCCCCGCCGACGACGGCACCTGGGCAGTCGGCCTGGTCACCGGATCCGCGGACCGGCAGCTGCGGGCGCTGCGCGATCCGGACGTCTGGCAGGCGGTGCTCTCCCGCTACCCCCTGGCCGCGCACTGGGGCTCGGGCGCCCGCGGGGCCGAGCCGATCACCGGCGTGGACGTGATGGCCGGGCTGGAGGACCGCCGCCGGCGGTTCGTCGTCGACGGCGAGCCGGTGGCGACCGGGGTCGTCGCCGTGGGCGACTCCTGGGCCTTCACCAACCCGGCGCTGGGCCGCGGCCTGTCGATCGGCCTGGTGCACGCGCGGGCGCTGCAGCACCTGCTGCGCGAGGTGCCCGCGGTCGAGGCGGAGAAGCTGGTCCGCCGCTTCGACGAGGTGACCGCCGCCGAGGTCGAGCCGCTGTACCGGATGACGCTGGCCTTCGACCGGCACCGCCTGGCCGAGCTGGCCGGCGACGCCAGCGGTGTGCCGTACGAGACCGACGACCCCGGCTGGGCCATGACCCGGGCCCTGACCGCGGCGGGTGCGGTCGACCACGACGCCGTGCGGATGGGCACGAGCATCGGCGCCCTCCTCGCGACGCCGGCCCAGCTGTTCGCCGACCCCGCGGTAGCCGGGCGGATCATGACCCTCGGCGCGGGCGCCCCCCGCTACCCGCTGCCCGGCCCCGACCGCGCCGAGCTGCTGGCCGTTCTGGGGAGTTAGACGGGGAGCTGGGGACGGACCTGCTCGGCGAGCACCTCCAGCTGCCGGCGGGGATCGCGGACCGGCCACAGCACCACCTGCCGGGCGCCTGCGGCCGCGTACGCGATCAGCAGGTCGACGCAGTGCCGCGGGCTCCCGACGGGCAGCTGCGCGGCCAGCTCGTCGGGGTCGCGGCCCAGCAGCGGGGCGAGGATCTCGCGGAGCACGTGGGCCGCGGCACCGGCGTCGTCGGTGACGTAGGACCAGGCGGTGGCGACGGCGTCGGGGAAGGTCGCGGGATCCCTGCCCGCCGCCGCCAGGTGCCCGTCCAGCCGGGCGCGGGCGTCGGCGAACCGCTCCGGCGTCGTGTTGTAGGCGGACGCGAACCAGCCGTCCGCGGCCTCGGCCATGCGGCGGAGCCGGAGGTCCGATCCCCAGCTGCCGAACCAGACCTCCGGCGCCCTCGCCGGGAGCGGGTCGAGCCGGAGCCCTCCGGCGCGGTACCAGGCGCCGTCGGCGGCCGGCTCACCGCGCAGCAGCGCGCGGACCAGGCGCAGCGCCTCGTCGAAGCGCGCCCAGCGCTCCTCGAACGGCACCCCGACGGCGCGGTAGTCGTCGGCGGAGGACCCGGGACCGAGACCGGCGACGACGGGGCCCTCGGAGACCACCGCGAGCGAGGCGATCGCCTTGGCCAGCACGACCGGGTGCCGGACGGCGGGCAGGGCGATGGTGGTCGCCAGGGTCATCCGGCCGGCGCTGCCGACGACGCTCGCCAGCGTCGTCGGACCGTCCAGCCACGGGCGGCGCCACACGAGGTGGTCGTTGGCCGAGACGAGCGCGAAGCCGAGGTCGCGCGCCTCTGCGGTGTAGGCCCGGAGCTCCGCACCGCTCGGCAGGCCCTGGCCCAGGTCGGCCAGCGGCAGGTGCACACCGAGGTCCATGGCCGCACCGCCTCCCGGATCGCGCGGTCGTCAGCCCCCGTCGCCGATCGTCGCCACCTCGCGGGCGGCGTCGGGACCATCCTCCAGCAGGACGCGGAATCCGTCGTCGTCCAGGATCGGGGCCTTCACCTGGACCGCCTTGTCGTACTTGCTGCCCGGATCGGCGCCGACGACGACGAAGCCGGTCTTCTTCGAGACCGAGCCGGTGACCTTGCCGCCCCGCTCCTGGATGGCCGCGGTCGCCTGGTCGCGGCTGTAGTCGCGCAGCGAGCCGGTGACGACGACGGTGACGCCGGTGAGCGGCCCCGGTCCGGCGTCCTCGCCCTCGTCGGCCATGCGGACGCCGGCGGCGCGCCACTTCTCGACCAGCTCGCGGTGCCAGTCGACGTCGAACCAGTCGCGGATCGACCTCGCGATGGTCGGCCCGACGCCGTCGGCGGCCGCGAGCTCCTCCTCGGACGCCTCGATGATCCGGTCGAGCGAACGGAAGTCACGGGCCAGCGCCTGGGCGGCCGTCGGCCCGACGTGCCGGATGGAGAGGGCAACCAGGACCCGCCAGAGCGGGACGTCCTTGCGGGTCTGCAGGTTGGTGAGCAGCTTCGCCCCGTTGGCCGAGAGGGTGCCGTCCTTCTTCGTGAAGAAGGACGAGCGCTGCAGCTGCTCCTGGTCGAGGAAGAACAGGTCGCCCTCGTCCTGCAGGAGATGGCTCTGGAGCAGCGCGATCGCCGCCTCGTAGCCGAGGTTCTCGATGTCGAAGGCCCCCCGGCCGGCGACGTGGAAGACCCGCTCCCGGAGCTGCGCGGGGCACGATCGAGAGTTCGGGCAGCGGATGTCGGCGTCGCCCTCCTTCTCCGGCCGCAGCTCCGTGCCGCACTCCGGGCAGTGCGTGGGCATGACGAACTCGCGCTCGTCGCCGGTGCGGGCGGCCACGACGGGGCCGAGCACCTCCGGGATGACGTCGCCGGCCTTCCGGATGACGACGGTGTCCCCGATGAGCACGCCCTTGCGCTTGACCTCGCTGGCGTTGTGCAGCGTGGCCAGCTGGACCGTCGAGCCGGCCACCTTCACCGGCTCCATGTAGGCGAAGGGCGTGACGCGGCCGGTCCGGCCGACGTTGACGCGGATGTCGAGGAGCTTGGTGGTCGCCTCCTCCGGCGGGTACTTGAAGGCGATCGCCCAGCGGGGTGCGCGCGAGGTGGACCCGAGCCGGCGCTGCAGGGCGTACTGGTCGACCTTCACCACGACGCCGTCGATCTCGTGCTCGACCGAGTGCCGCTGCTCCTTGGTCGCCTCGATGTAGGCCCAGACCGCCTCCAGGTCGTCCACCACGCGGTACCGATCGCTCACCGGGAGGCCCAGCTCGCGGAGCCGGTCGTACGCCGCCGACTGGCGGTCGACGTCGAAGCCGCGGTGCGCGCCGACGCCGTGCACGACCAGGCGCAGCGGGCGGGAGGCGGTGACCTTCGGGTCCTTCTGCCGGAGAGAGCCGGCGGCCGCGTTGCGGGGGTTGGCGAACGGCGCCTTCCCGGCCTCCACCAGGCCGGCGTTGACGTCGGCGAAGCCGGCCACCGGGAAGTAGATCTCGCCGCGGACCTCGAGCAGCTCGGGGACGTCGTCACCGGTCAGCTGCTGCGGGACGTTCTCCATGGTGCGGACGTTGGCGGTGACGTCCTCCCCCGTCGTCCCGTCGCCCCGGGTGGCCGCCCGGACCATGCGGCCGTTCTCGTAGACGATCGCGACGGCGACGCCGTCGACCTTCAGCTCGCACAGGTAGCTCGCCCCGGCGGCGCCCTCGCGTTCCACACGAGCCGCCCACGCGGAGAGCTCGTCGCTGGAGAACGCGTTGTCGAGGCTCTGCATGCGCTCGAGGTGCTGCACCGGCGCGAAGGTCGCCTCGGCGGTGAACCCGCCGTTGACCTTCTGGCTGGGCGAGTCCGGCGTCACCAGCGCCGGGTGCGCCGCCTCGATCGCCTTGAGCTCGTTCATGAGCTCGTCGTACTGGCCGTCGCTGACCAGCGGCTGATCGCGCACGTAGTACGCGAACGCGTAGCGGTCCAGCTCCTCCGACAGGTCCCGGTGCCGCGTCCGCGCGTCGTCGGGGACCTCGGTGACGTCCTCGCGGTCCGTCGCGGCGGCGACCTCGGGGGTGTCGAGCTCGGCCGTCTCGTCGATGGGCGTGGTGCTCACAGGGCAGACCGTATCCGGCGGGTACGACGGTCAACCGGCTGTTCCCCCGGGAGGGGCTACTCCGGCTGGAGGTACTTCGCGGCCTCGCGGACGTGCGCCATCGCCGAGCGCGCGTAGGCCGGTGTGGCGCCCGCCAGCCCGCAGGCCGGCGTCAACGTCACCGCCCCGGCGAGGTCGTCGGCGGGGAAGCCGAGTTCGCGCCACCACGCCTGCACGCGGGACGCCGTCGCCTTGGGTGGCGGCAGCGTGGTGTCGGTGCCGGGGACGACGCCCGGGAACAGGTGCGTGCCGGCGTCGATCGCGGTGCCGACGGCGTCGAGGTCCTGCACGAGGCCGAGGTCGAACGAGAGCCCGGCAGCCCCGGCGGCCCGGAAGAGGTCGAGCGGCATCCGCGGCGCGCAGCAGTGCACGACGACCGGGACGCCGAGCGCACCGATGAGCTCGGTCAGCTCCTGCTCGACGACGGTCGCCTCGACGGCCGGAAGCTTGCCGAAACCGCTGGCGGTGGGCAGGGCGCCCTGGAGGACGGCGGGGACGGACGGCTCGTCGAGCTGGACGACCACCCGGGCGCCCGGCACACGGGCCCGGACGGCGGCCACGTGCTGGGCCAGGCCCTCGGCGAGGGACTGCGCCAGGTCGCGCCGGGCGCCCGCGTCGACGACCGCTCGGTCGCCGCGGGTGCGCTCGAGACCCGCCGCCAGGGTCCACGGGCCCGCGGCCTGCACCTTGAAGGGACCGTCCCAGCTGTCGGCGACGTCGTACAGGGCGTCCAGGTCCCGCGCGAGGAACTCCCCAGCGCGCCGCTGGTCGATGCCGCCCCGCGGGACCAGCCGCCAGCCGGCGGGGGTCAGGTCGACGGCGAGGTCGACGAGGAGGGCCGCGGTCCGGCCGATCATGTCGGCCCCGGCCCCGCGACCGGGCAGCTCGGGCAGGTGCGCGAAGTCGGGCAGCTCGCCGACGACCAGCCGCACCGCCTCGGCGGCGTCGGTACCGGGCAGCGACCCGACGCCGGAGGCCGGTCCCCACGTCGTGGGGACCGGCCTCTGGTCGCCGTGCTCGGAGCTCACGCGGCGACGTTAGCCGCCACGTGTCGCCGGTCGGTCAGCCCACCTGGGTGCCGTGGTTCGCCGGCGGAGGGCCGATCGGCGAGTTCGCCGCGATGTAGGCCTCGAGGGCATCGACGTCGACCGGCCCGGTCACGTAGTTCGTGCCGTTGCGGAACTCGGTGAAGCCGTCCTGGCCGGCAGCGAGGAAGGAGTTCACCGCGATGCGGTAGTTCGCCGCCGGGTCGATGGTGACCCCGTTCAGCGTGATCGAGTTGTCCGGCACCCGCTCGCCGTAGGGCTTGCTCAGGTCGTAGGACCAGGCGAAGCCCTCGCTCGTGCCGAACGTCAGCCGGGTCCCGCGGGGACCGGCGTTGTTCGGGCCGGCCGCACCGTCCGGGTCCTGCTGGTACTGCTGCTCCAGCAGGTTGTCCAGCGTGGCACCGGACACCGTCATGGCCCCGGTGTAGTTGCCGAACGGCTGGACGGCGAACACCTCGGCATAGGTGACCTCACCGGCGAGGATGTTCGCCCGGACGCCGCCGGGGTTCATGAGCGCGATCACCGGCCTGCCGTAGACGTCGGACTGCAGCGCCTCGAGCTGGGCCTGCGCGATCAGGTTGCCGATCGGCTGCTCGAAGGGCCGCTGGGCCGATGCCGAGTTCATGATGTCCGCCGTCGCCGAACCGACGACGCGGCTGCCGGTCACGGCCGACTTCGCGACCCAGTAGTCGACGATCGCCTGCACGTCCGCGTCCGACTCGGTGCGGGTGACCGGGACGTTGGTGGCGCCGTAGGCGGCGCCGGTGCGGATGACGTCACCGGTGCGGCCGTCCAGGGTCAGCCGGATGTCGGAGACCAGACGGCCGTAGTAGCCCGCCGAGGTGACCAGGCGGGGCTGACCGCCGGGCACCGCCAGCGTGCAGTCGTAGGCGGAGTGGGTGTGCGCGCTGACGATGAGGTCGACCGCGTTCGCGATGCGGTTGTTGATGTCGACGATCGGGCCGGTCAGGGTGTCGCAACCGTTGGGGTTGGCCTTCTGCGACCCGGTCTGCTCACCGCCCTCGTGCACGAGGACACCGATCGCCTCGACGCCGCGGCGCTGCAGGACCGGGACCCACTTGTTCACGGCCTCGGCCTCGTCGATGACGCGCACGTCGGCGATGCCGGCCGCGTCGACGATGGACGGCGTCGTCTCGGTGACCACGCCGATCAGGGCGATCTTCCTGCCACCCGGGATGTCGAAGACCTGGTACGGCGGCAGCGCCGGCTGGCCGGTCGCGCGGTCGAGCACATTGGCGGCCAGGTACGGGAACTCCGCGCCGTGGAAGTCGTGGCCCTCGCCGTTGCCGAAGCAGCCGTCGGTGCCGACGACGAACGGCTCGCCCTCCAGCGTCTCGGGGCAGGCCACGACGTCGTCGGTGTAGGTGCCATCGGTGGCACCGGAGATCCGGCGGAGCTCCTCGGAGCCGCGGTCGAACTCGTGGTTGCCGACGGAGGAGACGTCCATCCCCATCGCGTTGAGGATCTCGATGGTCGGCTCGTCCTTGAAGACGGCCGACTCGAACGGCGTCGCGCCGACGAGGTCGCCGGCGCCCACGAAGTACGAGCCCGACTTGTGGCTGTTCTGGGCGGCGAACGACGACTGCAGCCGCTCGACGGTGGCCGCGACGTTCGCGGAGCCGCCGACGATCTCGACGACGTCGTCCGGGGTGCCGTAGACACCGTCGGGGCCCGGCGCGGTGATCTGCTGCGAGTCGGCGCCCGCCGTGTTCGCGATCCGCCCGTGGAAGTCGTTCATCGCGATCAGCTGGACGTTGACGGGGTCCTTCGGCTTGGGAGCCGCGGACGCCGTGGTGGGGGCGGCGACGAGGCCGACCGTCGTGGCGGCCGCGACGGCGGCAGCCAGCGAGAGGCGCGTTCTGCGCAAGGGGGTCCTCCGAGGACATGCGGGAACAGGCCATCCCCGGGGATGGCCTGGACAGGCGGTATGTACGGAGCCGAGCTAAGTAGTCACGCTCAGGAAGCGGCTCGGGACGAAGCTAGCTGTTGGCTGTGACAATGCCAAGAGTCAGTGACGAACCGTTTCTTCACGTTCACGCGCCGTCCGCACGGCGGCCTGCCCGAGCACCCGGTCGCCGCGCACGGGGTCGGGCTCGTACAGCACCGCCGACTGCCCCGGAGCGACGCCGCGCTGCTCCTCCGCGAACTCGATCAGCAGCCCGCCGTCGTCGTCCGCGCTCACCCGGCAGTCCACCGGGGCCGCGTGCGCCCGCACCTGGACCTGGGCGGTGACCGGCAGATCAGGGGCCTCACCGGTCCAGCTCGGGACACCGGTCCGCACCGCGCGGACACCCGCCAGGTCGGCCGTCCCCACCGTCACCGTGCGGGTCACCGGCTCGATGCCGAGCACGTAGCGGGGCCGCTGGTCGCCGACGGCGACCCCGAGCCCGCGCCGCTGGCCCACCGTGAAGCCGTAGGTGCCGTCGTGCTCGCCCACCTGGCGGCCGGTGGCCGCGTCGACGACCGGACCGGGCATGCTCCCCAGCTTCCGCGCGAGGAACCCGCGGGTGTCGCCGTCCGGGATGAAGCAGATGTCGTGCGAGTCGGGCTTGGCCGCGACGGCGAACCCGCGCTCGGCGGCGATCTCCCGCACCCGCTCCTTGGTCATGGAGCCCAGGGGGAACACCGCGGCGGCCAGCTGCTGGGGCGTCAGGACGCCGAGCACGTAGGACTGGTCCTTGGCGGCGTCGACCGAGCGCCGCAGCTCGCCGTCCACGAGCCGCGCGTGGTGGCCGGTGACGACGGCGTCGAACCCCAGTCCCAGCGCGCGGTCGAGCACCGCGGAGAACTTGATCTTCTCGTTGCAGCGCAGGCACGGGTTCGGCGTCCGGCCGGCCGCGTACTCGGCGACGAAGTCGTCCACGACGTCCTCGGTGAACCGGTCGGCGAGGTCCCAGACGTAGAACGGGATGCCGAGCTCGTCGGCCACCCGGCGCGCGTCGTGGGCGTCCTCGACGCTGCAGCACCCGCGGGAACCGCTGCGCAGCGTCTGCCGGTTCTGCGACAGCGCCAGGTGCACGCCCGTGACGTCGTGACCGGCGTCCACGGCGAGCGCGGCGGCCACGGCGGAGTCGACTCCCCCGCTCATCGCGGCGAGGACCCTCATCGCCGGCTCAGCCCCGCGCGCCGGGCACGCTCCACGACGGGCGCGATGACCTCGAGGACGGCGTCGACGTCCGCGTCGGTCGACGTGTGCCCGAGGGAGAACCGCAGCGAGCTGCGGGCGAGGTCGGCGTCCGCCCCCGTGGCCAGCAGCACGTGGCTGGGCCGGGCGACCCCCGCGCTGCAGGCGGAGCCGGTCGAGCACTCGATCCCGCGGGCGTCGAGGAGCATCAGCAGGGCGTCGCCTTCCGCGCCGGGGAACGACAGGTGCGCGTTGCCGGGCAGCCGGCCCGGCCCGCCGTTCACCAGGTCGTCGAGCGGGGCGCCGTTGAGCTCGACGTCGGGCACCTGGGCCACGACGCCGGCGACGAGCCGGTCCCGCAGTGCGCGCAGGCGACCGGCGCGCTCCTCGCGGGACCCGACGGTCGCGACCGTGGCCACCGCCAGCCCCACGATCGCAGCGACGTCCAGCGTGCCCGAGCGCACGTCGCGCTCCTGGCCGCCGCCGTGCAGCAGCGGGGTGCACTCGGCGTCGCGGCGCAGCAGCAGCGCACCGGCGCCCATGGGGCCGCCCAGCTTGTGGCCGGTCATGGTGAGCGCGTCGACGCCACTGGCCTCGAAGTCCACCGGGACCTGGCCGACGGCCTGGACGGCGTCCGTGTGCATCGGCACGCCGACCTCGTGCGCCACGGCGGCCAGCGCCGGGATGTCGCTGACGGTGCCGATCTCGTTGTTGGCCCACATGACGCTGGCCAGGGCGACGTCGTCCCCGTCCCCGAGCGCGTCGGCCATCGCCGACGGCAGCACCCGGCCGCTCGGCTCGACGGGCAGCCAGGTGATCTCCGCGCCGTCGTGCTTGGCCAGCCACTCGACGCTGTCCAGGACGGCGTGGTGCTCGGCGGGGCTGACGACGATGCGGCGGCGGCGTGAGTCGGCCTGCCGGCGGGCCCAGAACATGCCCTTGACGGCCAGGTTGTCGCTCTCGGTGCCGCCGCCGGTGAAGAGCACCTCGGACGGGCGCGCGCCCAGCGCCTCGGCGAAGCGCTCGCGCGACTGCTCGGCGGCGCGCCGCGCGGCCCGCCCGCTGGCGTGCAGGGAGGAGGCGTTCCCGACCCGGCCCAGCTGCTCGGTCATGGCCGCGAGCACCTCGGGCAGCACCGGCGTGGTCGCCGCGTGGTCGAGATACGTCATGACGCCGCAAGGGTAGACGCGCCCGCTGAGGCGGTCCGGTCGGGCGGGACCGTGCGGGCGGCGACCCGGACGCCGAGCAGCGCCGGGACCGTCAGGGCGGCGACCGCCGCGACCACCGCGGGCCACAGCGGTCCGCCGCTGTCGGCGGCCCCCGCGACCAGGACACCGGCGAGCCCGACGCACAGGGCCGAGGCGGTGACGTCGGAGATCTGCAGGGCGGCCGAGTTCGCCCCGCGCTCGCTCTCCGGCGACTGGTCGAGCAGCAGCACGCCGATGCTGGGCATGCTCAGGCCCATGCCGACGCCGGCGACCGCCCACGTGAGGTAGGCGGGCCAGCCGCCCAGCGCCGGGATCGCCGTGGTCGCGGTGGCGACCAGACCGGCGGCGAGCACGAGGCACCCGGCGCGCAGCACGCGCTGGCGCGGGACGTCGGGCCGCCGTCCCTGGAGCTGCGCGGCGACCACCCAGCCGACGGCCCCGGCGGTGAGCGGCAGCCCGGCGGTCGCGGCGCTCCACCCGTGATGCTCGGTCAGGACGAACGGCAGCAGGGCGTCCAGGCCGAAGAAGGCCCCGGCCAGCAGGCCGCGGGCCGCGACGACGGCGGGGATGCCCGGGCGGGCCCGGACGGTGCCGCGCGGCAGCAGCCGGCGCAGCGCCAGGGCGAGGGCCGTGGCGCCCGCGACCGCGATGGCGAGGGCGAGCAGGTCGAGCCGCTGCCCGGCGTACTGCACGGCGGCGATGCCGGCGCCGGCGAGCAGCGCCCAGCCGGCCTTGCTGCGGCGGGGAGGGCCGTCCGTGGCGGGTGCGGCTCCCGGATCCCCGGCGAGGAGGAGGGCGAGCCCCACCGCGACCAGGGGCACCAGCCCGAGGAAGACGGCGCGCCAGCCGACGTGGGTGGTGACCAGCCCCGCCGCCAGGGGGCCGAGCAGCGCGGGCAGCACCCAGCCCGCGGCGAAGGCGCCGAACAGGCGGGGGCGCAGCCGCGCCGAGTACGCCTGGCCGGCGATCACGTAGAGCAGCACGATCACCACGCCGGCGCCCAGGCCCTGCACAGCGCGGCCGAGGACGAGGACGGCCATGTGCTGGGCGACCCCGGCGATCACCAGGCCGACGGCGAACACGAGCACCCCGGCGAGGACGCCCGGCTTGGGCGGCCGCCGGTCCCCCACCTCCCCGCCGACCACCATGCCGACGACCGAGGTGATGAGGAAGGCGCTGAAGGTCCAGGCGTACCAGGCGACCCCGTCGAGCTCGGCGACCGCGCGCGGCATCGCCGTCCCGACGGCCATCGCCTCGAAGGCGACCAGCGTGACGAGGGTCAGCAGCCCGATCGTCGTCCGCCGGTGGGCGGCGTCCCAGATGCTCGCCTCGGCCACGTCCCGCCCAACTCCGTTCCGCTGCGCGTGCTTCCCCGGAAGACGCGTCGAGCGCCGGCCCCCCGCAGGGGACCGGCGCTCGACGAGGTGCCTTACTTCCGGGCGGTGATCTGCTCGGTGGCCGCCGGGACGACGGTGTTCAGGTCGCCCACGACGCCGAAGTCGGCGAGCTCGAAGATCGGGGCCTCGGGGTCCTTGTTGATGGCCACGATGGTCTTCGAGGTCTGCATGCCGGCGCGGTGCTGGATGGCACCGGAGATGCCGACCGCGACGTAGAGCTGCGGCGACACGGTCTTGCCGGTCTGCCCGACCTGGAAGCTGTGCGGGTAGAAGCCGGAGTCGACCGCGGCACGGGAGGCGCCGACGGCCGCACCGAGCGAGTCGGCCAGGGCCTCGATGATCGAGAAGTTCTCGGCGCTGGCCACACCGCGACCACCCGAGACGACGATCGAGGCCTCGGTGAGCTCGGGACGGCTGCTCTTCTGCTCGACGACCCGGTCGACGACGCGGGCGAGCTTCGCCTGGTCGGAGACCGAGACCGAGACGGTCTCCTCGGCGGCGGCCGCGGGGGCCGGCTCGGGGGTGACCGAGTTGCCGCGCAGGGTGTAGATCGGGGTGCCGACGGTCACCTGCGAGTGCACGATCGTCTGCCCGGCGAAGGCCACCTGGGTGGCGGTGCCGTCGGCGGCGATCTCGGTGACGTCGGTCAGGAAGCCGCTGCCGGTCTTGATGGCGAGGCGACCGGCGATCTCCTTGCCCTCCGGGGAGGACGGGATGACGACGGCGGCCGGGGACTTCTCCTGCACCAGCTGCGCCAGCACCTCGGCCTTGGGGGCGACGAGGTAGTTGTCGACGTCCTCGGACTCGGCCACGTAGACCTTCGCCGCGCCGTACTCGGCCAGCGCGTCCTTCACGCTCGCCGCCGTGCCGGGGGCACCGAGGACGACGGCCGACGGCTCACCGAGCGCGCGGGCCGCGGTCAAGGCCTCCAGGGTGGTCTTGCGGACGCCGCCGCCGGCCGGGTTCAGCTCGGCCAGGACCAGGATCTCTGCCATGGGTGTGTGCTCCTCTTCCTTCGATCCGGGCCGGGCTCAGACGATCTTCTGGCTGGCGAGGAACTCGACGAACTTCTGGGCGCCGTCGCCCTCGTCGTTGACCTTGACGCCCTCGCCCTTCGGCGGGCGGCCGGCGAAGTCGAGCACCTTGCTGGTGGCGTTGGCCAGGCCGACGGTCGAGGCGTCGAGGCCCAGGTCGGCCAGGGACTTGGTCTCCACCGGCTTCTTCTTGGCGGCCATGATCCCCTTGAACGAGGGGTACCGCGGCTCGTTGATGGTGTCCCAGGTGGACACGATGGCCGGCAGCGGCGCCTCGACGGCCCAGTAGCCGCCGTCGGTCTGCCGCTCGATCTTCGCCATGCCGCCCTCGACGGTGAGCTTGCGGGCACCCGACAGCTGCGGGATGTTCAGCCGCTCGGCGACCAGCGCGGGCATCACGGACAGCTGCGCGTCGGTGGCCTCCGCGCCGCAGAGCACGAGGTCGTACTCGAGCTGCTTGAGGGCGGCGGCGATGACGGCGGACGTCTGCACCGCGCAGGACCCGTGGATGGCGTCGTCGACGACGTGCACGGCCTTGTCCGCGCCCATCGAGAGCGCCTTGCGGATGGCGTCGGTGGCCGAGTCGGGGCCGACGGTCAGGACGGTGACCTCGCCGCCCTCCCGGTCGCGGACGAGGAGCGCCTCCTCGATGGCGTACTCGTCCATCTCGTTGATGACGTTGTCGGCCGAGGCGCGGGCGACGGTGTTGTCCGCCGGGTCCAGCTTGCGCTCGCTCCCCGAGTCCGGGACCTGCTTCACAAGAACGACGATGTTCATCGCGCTGACCTTCCTCAGGACGCGTTCAGGATGCGGGCACGCGGGCCCGCCTGGCTCCGATCATGGATGTTACTGGCTGGTAACGCTGCCGCGGGGCGCAGGTGCGGTGACCCACCTCACCCCGCCGGCGCCCACTCCCCCGTGGTCGCGAATCGCCGCAGCGTGGCGGCGTGCGGGGCCAGGTCCAGACCCTGGCCGGCCACCCACTCGTCGGAGTAGTACGTGTGCGCGTACCGCTCGCCGCCGTCGCACAGCAGGGTGACGACGCTGCCCGTCCGCCCCGCGGCGACCATCTCCGCGACCAGCTGGAAGGCACCCCACAGGTTCGTGCCGGTCGACCCGCCGGCCCGCCGCCCGGTCGCCCGTTCGAGCTCCCGCATTGCGGCCAGCGACGCCGCGTCGGGGACGCAGATCATGCGGTCGACGATCGTCGGCACGAACGACGGCTCGACCCGTGGCCGGCCGATCCCCTCGATGCGCGAGGAGCGACCGGTCGCGACCGCGGGGTCCCGGTCGCGCCAGCCGGGGAAGAAGGAGGAGCCCTCCGGGTCGACGACGGCCAGCCGGGTCGGCAACCGCCGGTACCGCAGGTAACGGCCGATCGTGGCGCTCGTCCCGCCGGTTCCCGCGCCGACGACCACCCACTCCGGCAGCGGGTGCCGCTCCAGCGCGAGCTGGCTGAAGATCGACTCGGCGATGTTGTTGTTGCCGCGCCAGTCGGTGGCCCGCTCGGCGTTGCTGAACTGGTCGAGGTAGTGGCCGCCGCACTCCGCCGCCAGGCGCCGAGCCTCCTCGTAGATGTCCGGCGCGTGCTCGACGAAGTGGCAGCGCCCGCCGTGGAACTCGATCAGCTCGACCTTCTCGGGGCTGGTCGAGGCGGGCATGACGGCGACGAACGGCAGCCCGAGCATGCGGGCGAAGTAGGCCTCGCTGACCGCGGTGGAGCCGCTGGAGGCCTCCACCACCGTGCTGCCCTCGGCGATCTGCCCGGAGCACAGGCCGTAGAGGAACAGCGAGCGGGCCAGCCGGTGCTTGAGGCTGCCGGTCGGGTGGGTCGACTCGTCCTTGAGGTAGAGCGAGACCCCCCACTCCGGCGGCAGCGGGTAGACCAGCAGGTGCGTGTCGGCGCTGCGCCGGGCGTCGGCCTCGACGATCGCGACCGCCCGGTCGACCCAGGCCCGCCCGGCCGGGTCCGAGCGGTCGACGTCGCCGGGCCGGGTCACTCCGGTTCCTCCGGGACGACGAGCACCGGCCGCTCGGCGGGCGTGACGGTCACGGCCGTCCCGGGGGTGAGGTCGCCGCTGGTCGCGCTGGCGACGTCGATCCGCACCTCCACACCGTCGGGCAGCGCGGCGAGCACACGGGTCGAGGCGCCGGAGAACGTCCGGGTCACCACGCGGCCGTTCCCGGCCGGGTCCGCCGTCACCACCAGCGCCTCCGGCCGCAGGAGCGCGACGACGCCGCCCGACGGCGGCGCCCCGCCCGCGAGCGGCCGGCGCACGCCGAGCAGCTGCACTTCCCCACCGGAGAGCCGCGCCGGCACCCGGTTCATCGTGCCGACGAACTCCGCGACGAACGCCGTCGCGGGCCGCTCGTAGAGCTCGTCCGGCGTGGCCACCTGCTCCAGCCGGCCGCTGCGCAGCACGCCCACCCGGTCGGCCACGGAGAGCGCCTCCGCCTGGTCGTGGGTGACGAAGACCGTGGTGATGCCGAGCTCGAGCTGGATGCGCCGGATCTCCTCGCGCAGCTGCACCCGCACCTGCGCGTCGAGCGCCGACAGCGGCTCGTCGAGGAGCAGCACCTGCGGCGCCACTGCCAGCGCCCGGGCCAGGGCGACGCGCTGCTGCTGACCACCGGAGAGCTGGTGCGGGTACCGGGCCGCGCGGTCGGCCAGCCCGACCAGCTCGAGCAGCTCGGCCGCCCGGGCCGTCTGCTCCGGCTTCGGCCGCCGCCGCACGCGCAGGCCGAAGGCCACGTTCTCGGCAACGGTCAGGTTCGGGAAGAGGCTGTAGGCCTGGAACACCATCCCCATGTCCCGCTTGCTGGCCGGGACGCCGGTGACGTCCTTGCCGTCGACCAGCAACCGGCCCTCGTCGGGCTGGTCGAAGCCGGCGATGGCCCGCAGCGCCGTCGTCTTGCCGCAGCCGGAGGGTCCGAGCAGCGCGAGGAACTCGCCGCCGGCGATGTTCATGTCGAGGCCGTCCAGCGCCACCACCGAGCCGTACCGGCGGGTCAGGCCCTCGAGCCGGATGGGCACACCCGGCCGGTCCCGGAGGCCGGCCGGGCCGAGGACCTGAGCGGACACGGCGGTCATGAGGTCTCCTTCGTGCCGCGCCGGCGGTCCAGCGCGGAGATGAGCAGCAGCAGCAGCCAGGTGACGAGCAGCGACAGCACCGAGACGGCGACCGACAGCTGGGCCTGGGAGCCCGAGATGCGCACGATCCAGGTGGGGAACGTCTCGAAGCCCAGGATCACCGCGATCGTGTACTCGCCCATCACGAGGGCGAAGGTCAGGAACGAGGCGTTGAGCACCGACGTCCGCAGCACCGGCAGCACCACGGAGACGATCACGCGGGGCCACGAGGCGCCGAGGTTGCGGGCCGCCTCGGTGAGGGTGCGCAGGTCGGCCCCCCGGACGCCGGCGTCGAGGGCTCGGTAGACGAACGGCAGCGCCAGGACCACGTAGACGAGCACGAGGATCCAGGGCAGCGCCGGCTCCTGGAGGGCGAAGAACACCTCGGCCAGCGGCGTCCCGAAGAAGTGGTCCGGCGCCCAGGCCAGCACGCTGCGCACGCCGACGACGAGCGCGATCGGCGGGAGCACGAGGGGCAGCAGCGTGAGCAGCTCGACCGTCGTGCGCAGCCGGGGCAGCCGGAGGTTCACCAGGACGACGGTCGGCACCATGAGCAGCAGCGCGAGGGCCACCGTCAGGCCGGCCAGCACCAGCGAGCGGGTGAACGCCTCCGCGAACCCCTCGGCGCCGGGGATCTCGGCGTAGGTGCCCAGCGAGACGCCGTCCCGCTCGCGGATCGTGAACCAGATCGACGCGACGATCGGCACGAGGAAGTACAGCCCCAGCACGACGAGGACGACGGTGCGCCAGGCACCGCTCCCCCGCCGTCCGGGGCGGACCGGGGTCTCGGGTGCGACGCTGCCCGCTCCGGCGACGCCCTCCGCCAGCGCCGTCACGACAGCCACCGCGACGTGCGGCGCTGCACCCAGGCGTAGAAGAGCATCACGAGGCCGATGAGCACGACCATGCCCAGGGCGAGGGCCTTGCCCAGGTTCTCCGACCCGACCACGACGTTGCTCGACAGCGCGTCGGCGATCTGCAGCGTGACGAGCGGGATGCTGCTGCCGACCAGCGCCCGCGCGGTGGCGTACGCGGCGAAGGCCGAGGCGAACAGGAGCATGGTGGCGCCGATGACCGGCGGGGCGAGCACCGGTCCGCCGACGTGCCGCCAGTACTGCCAGCCGCTGGCGCCGAGGTTGTCCGAGGCCTCGCGCCACTGCGGCCGCAGCGCCTCCAGCGCCGGGATGATCGTCAGGACCATGAGCGGGATGAGGAAGTAGAGGTAGACCAGCGCGAGCCCGGTCATCGAGTAGAGCGAGAAGCCGCCGAGGCCCAGACCGAGCGTGTCGGTGAGGAGGGCGGTGACCACCCCGCTCGTGCCGATGGTGGCGATGAAGGCGAACGCCAGCGGGATGCCGCCGAAGTTCGCGAGGACGCCGGACGCCGTGAGCACCATCCGGCGCAGCAGCAGGCCGCGGCGGGAGCGCAGGATGGCCACCGCGAGGGCCAGCCCCAGTGCCGCGCCGAGCACCGCGGTGATCAGCGAGAGCTGCAGGCTGCCGACGTAGGCGCGCCGGTACGCCCCCTCGGTGACCGTGCGGATGGAGTCGGTGGACCAGGACTCCTCGAACGTGACCGGGTCGACCGCACGGAACGCCTCGACCGACATGACGGCGATCGGCAGGAGCAGGAAGACGGCCACGTAGAGGAAGAACGGCACGGCGCCGAGCACGGCGAGCACGCGGCCGCGCCGGCCCCTCCCGCGAGGGACCGGCGCGACCGTGGCCGGGGCTGCGGTACTCAGCCCGAGATCTCCGCGTTCCAGCGCTCGGCGACGACCTGCTGGGCAGCGGTCTCCTGCTCCTGGGTCGGGAACTCCGCCGTCCCCTCGACGGAGGGCAGCGCGGACAGCGCCTCGGTGTCGGCCGTGCCGGCCTCCTCCATCGCGGGCAGCCGGACCGGCCGGGCGCCACCCTTGAGCCAGATGTTCTGGCCCTCGTCGCTGTAGAGGAACTCCTGCCAGAGCCGGGCGGCCGCCGGGTGCGGGGCGAACTTGCTGATCGCCTGGCTGTAGTAGCCGCCGAAGAGCCCGTCGGTCGGTACGTTGACCTGCCACTCGACGCCGTCCGCGGCGAACGTCTCGGTCTGCGCGGCGTTGAGGTAGTCCCAGTCGATGGAGATCGGCGTCTCGCCGCTCTGGATGGTCGCCGGGGTGATCTCGACCGGGTTGAAGTTGCCGACGTCCTTGACCTGCTTGAAGAAGTCGATGCCCGGGCCGATGTCGTCGAGGTCCCCGCCGTTGGCCAGGGAGGCCGCCCACACACCCGCGAACGCCGCCGCGGCCTGGGTCGGGTTGCCGTTGAGCGCGACCTTGCCGGCGTACTGGGGGTCGAGCAGGTCGGCGAACGACGTCGGGCACTCGGCGATCACCGAGGCGTTGCAGCCGATCGAGATGTAGCCGCCGTAGTCGTTGAACCAGTGGCCGTCGAGGTCCTTCTGGCCCTCGGGGATCTCGTCCCAGGTCTCGACCTGGTACGGGGCGGTCAGGTCCTGGGCCTGCGCCTGCCGGGCGAACGCGGTGCCGAGGTCGAGGACGTCGGGGGCGCGGTCCTGGCCCTTCTGGCTCTCCACCGCGTTGAGCTCGTCCTGGCTGGTACCGGTCGGGTTCGCCTCGTTGATCTCGATGTCGTACTTCTCGCTGAAGGTGTCGAGCATCTCGCCGTAGTTCGCCCAGTCGCGGGGCAGCGCGATGACGTTGAGCGTGCCCTCCTCCTGCGCGGCCTCGATCAGCGCGTCCATGCCGCCGAAGTCCTCGGCCGACGTGGCGGTCGCGGCGTCGGACCCACTGCCCCCGGAGCCGCCGTCGTCGCCCGAGCCGCACGCGGTGAGGGTGAGCCCGGCCGTGACGACCGCGACCGCGGTCCGCAGGGTGGTTCGTCGCACGTGTCCTCCTGGGGGTGGCGCCGGGCCTGCCCAGTGCCCCGTTGACGCTGGGCGGCCGGCGTCGAGATTGTGGCGGACGTCGCCCGACCCTGGGCGGTTACGGCACACGAACGTCGCGTGAAGAGTCAGCGACCGCTGAACTGCGCCTTTCCCGGGCCGTTCTCGAGGAACGACCGCATGCCGGTCTTCTGGTCCTCGGTGTCGAAGAGACCGGCGAACAGCTCGGTCTCCAGGGCGAGCCCCTCGTCGAGGCTGCGGTCGAGCCCCTCGTCGATGGCCCGCTTCGCGGCAGCCAGGGCCAGGGGCGGGCCCGCGGCGAACTTCTTGGCCATGGCCACGGCGGTCGAGTAGACCTCGTCGTCCGGGACCACGGCGTCGGCGAGGCCGATCTCGAGCGCCTCCTCCGCGCCGACGTGCCGGCCGGTGAACACGAGGTCCTTCGCCTTGGCCGGGCCGACCAGCCGGGCCAGCCGCTGGGTGCCCCCGGCGCCGGGGATGACGCCGAGCAGGATCTCGGGCTGGCCGATCTTGGCGCTCGCGCCGAGGACCCGGAAGTCGGCGCACAGCGCCAGCTCGTATCCGCCGCCCAGGGCGTAGCCGGTGATCGCGGCGATGACCGGCTTCGGGATGCGGGCGACGGTGCGGAACGAGTTCTGCAGCTCGCGGCCCCACGCCGTCATGCCGGTGCCGTCGAGCTGGGACATCGCCTTGATGTCGGCGCCGGCGGCGAACACCCGCTCGCCGCCGTAGAGGACGACGGCGCGGACCTCGGCGCGCTCGGTCGCCTCCATCGCCGCGACCCGCACCTCCTGGTGCAGCTGCTCGTCGATCGCGTTCATCTTCGGCCGGTCGAGGCGGATCGTGCCGACCCCCTCATCGACCTGCAGGGTCACGAACTCGGGCGCTGCCATGTGCGGGCCTCCTGAACCGACGACGTCGTCGCCGCGACCTTAGCCAGAGCCGGTGGCCGCCTCTCCGTCCCGTCGGCGCAGACCGTCGAGGACGGTCGTGCACACCAGGCGCTCGACGTCCCTCGGCGCCAGCCGCCCGAGTCGGACACCGTCCGCGGCGGCCACGACGAGCCAGGTGACCGAGGAGAGGACCCACTCGGCCGGCAGGTCGACCCGGAAGTCGCCCGCCTCCTGTCCCCGGTGCACGAGACGGCGCACGCGGTCGTCGGCTGCGGTGGCGAGTTCGAGCAGGTCGGCCTCGACCGGCTCGCCCAGGGGTTGCAGTGCGAGCAGCCCGTAGCCGGGGGCCAGGCCCGCCAGCTGCCCGAGAAGCCGCAGCAGTGCCTCCGTCGCCTGCCCCTCCTCCGGCCGGGCTGCGTCGACGGCCGAGGTGTAGGCCACGACGGCGCGTCTGCCGAGCTCTTCGACGAGGGCCGCCCGAGAGGGGAACCGGCGGAAGAGCGTGGCGCGGCTGATGCCGGCCGCAGCTGCCACCTCCGCCATCGACGCCGCGGGTCGGACGGCCAGCAGACGCGAGGCGGCTTCCGCGACGGAGTCGGACGACATGCGCCCATCCTACCCGCTGTGAGACGCTGGAGTCTCAGACGAGCTATGCTCGTCTCATGGCTCCGGTCGACGTACTCCTCTGATGACTCCCGGGCTCGCCAAGGGCATCGCCGGCCTGGCGGCCCTCGACTCCCTCAACCCGGCGACGATCGCCGGAGTCGCCCTCATACTGCTGTCGCCCGTGCACCGCCCGGTGCTGTCGGCGCTCGCGTTCGTGCTCGGCGCCTACGCCGTCGTGCTGGCGATGGGGACGGCGGTCTTCCTCTCGGCCGGCGCCGCGGCATCGGCGGTGACCGGCGGACTGGTCTGGGTCCGCCGGCTCGCGTTCGCCTTCGCCGCCCTCGCGCTGCTGGTCGCCGCCGTCAGACGGCTGCGCGAGCGGCGGAGGGGCGCCGTCGAGCTGCCGTCCTGGTTCTCGCCCTGGACCGCGGCGCCGATCGGGGTGCTCGTCACCGGAGCCGACCTGCCCAACGCCTTCCCGTACCTGGTCGCCATCGAGCGGTTGGTGGCAGCCGGCGTCCCGAGCACCACGGCGATCCCGGTGCTGGCCGTCTACGCCGTCGTCTACTGCCTGCCCTGCCTCGTCCTGCTGCTCCTCGGCATGCTGCACGGCGAGCGGGTCCGGCGCCGGCTCGCGCGGGTCTACGACCGCATCGGCCGGGAACGCACCGTGCCGCGCAGCCTGCCCGTCGCGGCCGGCCTGGCGTTGTTGTCCGTCGGCGCCGCCGCGATCGCCGCCACTGCCTGACGCGGCGGGGCGGTCAGGCCGCGCGGCGGGCGGTGAAGCGGCCGTTCCGCCGCTCCAGGGAGAGTCCCAGCCCGAACGTCTCCGACAACGCCTCGGGCGTGAGGACGTCGTCCGCCGGGCCGGAGGTGACCACCTCACCGTCCCGGAGGAGCAGCGCGTGGGTGTACCCCGGCGGGATCTCCTCGACGTGGTGCGTGACCAGCACCTGGGCCGGCGCGTAGAGGTACTTCGCGAGGTCCGACAGCCGGGCGACGAGGTCCTCCCGGCCGCCCAGGTCGAGGCCGGCACCCGGCTCGTCGAGCAGCAGCAGCTCGGGGTCGGGCATGAGCGCGCGGGCGATCTGCGCGCGCTTGCGCTCGCCCTCGCTGAGCGTGCCGAACGGGCGGTGCGCGTACTGCGCGACACCCCACTGCTCCATGAGCATCCCGGCGCGGGTGAGGTCGTGGACGTCGTAGCGCTCCCGCCACCGACCGACCACCGCGTAGCCCGCGGAGACGACGATGTCGCCGGTGGTCTCCGACGGCGGGATCCGCTGGGCCAGCGCGGCGCTGGTGATCCCGATCCGCGGCCGCAGCTCGAACACGTCGACCGCGCCGAGGGTCTCCCCCAGGAGCCGGACCTCGCCCCGGGTGGGGTGCAGCTGCGCGGCGGCCAGCTGCATCAGCGTCGTCTTGCCCGCCCCGTTCGGGCCGAGGACCACCCACCGGTGCTCCGCCTCGACGGTCCAGTCGACGCCGCGGAGCAGGAAGTTCTCACCCCGCACGACGTCGACACCGGTCATCCGGACAACCGCCTCATCGGCAGTGGGGCTCGACACGCCCCCATCCAACCAACCCGGGACGCCGCACCTGCGCACGCATCGGCGACGGAGTTGGCACGATCACGGCATGAGCGGACCCGGCACCGACCGCACCGGCAGCGAACGCGCGCGGGAGGTGCTGCCGGGCACCCCGTCACCGCTCGGCGCCGTCTGGGACGGGACCGGCACGAACTTCGCGCTGTGGTCGTCCGGCGCCCAGGCGGTCGACCTGTGCCTGTTCGACGCCGACGGCACCGAGCACCGCCACCGGCTCGAGGAGACGACCCACCAGGTGTGGCACGGCCGGGTGCCCGGCGTCGGCCCCGGCCAGCGCTACGGCTACCGCGTCCACGGCCCCTACGACCCGGGCGCCGGCCAGCGGTACAACCCCGCGAAGCTGCTGCTCGACCCCTACGCCCGCGCCGTCGACGGCGACGTGACCCTGCACCCGTCCCTGTTCGGGTACACCGGCGACAACGGCGACGGGGGCCCCTGCGACCACGACTCCGCGCCGTACGTGCCCCGCGGCGTCGTCGTCCACGACCCCTTCCCCTGGGACGGCGACCGACCGCTGCGCACCCCGTGGTCGGACACCGTCATCTACGAGGTGCACGTCAAGGGCGCCACCGCGGCGCACCCCGACGTCCCCGCGCACCTGCGCGGCACGTACGCAGGCCTCGCGCACCCCGCGTTCGTGGAGCACCTGCAGTCGCTCGGGGTCTCGGCGGTGGAGCTGCTGCCGGTGCACCAGTTCGTCAGCGAGCCGCACCTGCTCCGCCGCGGGCTGACCAACTACTGGGGCTACAACACCCTCGGGTACTTCGCGCCGCACGCCGCGTACAGCGCCTCGGGCAGCGGCGGTGGGCAGGTCGTCGAGTTCAAGACGATGGTCAAGGAGCTCCACGCCGCCGGCATCGAGGTGATCCTCGACGTCGTCTACAACCACACCGCCGAGGGCGACCACACCGGCCCGACCCTGTCCTTCAAGGGCATCGACAACGCCGGCTACTACCGGCTCGACGGCGGCAACCACGGCCGGTACACCGACTACACCGGCTGCGGGAACACCCTCGACGTCCGCCGTCCGGCCGTCCTGGCGCTGCTCATGGACTCGTTGCGCTACTGGGTGAACGAGATGCACGTCGACGGTTTCCGGTTCGACCTCGCCTCGGCGCTCGCCCGCTCGATGCACGACGTCGACCGGCTCTCGGCCTTCTTCGACGTCGTGCACCAGGACCCGGTGGTCAGCCAGGTGAAGCTGATCGCCGAGCCGTGGGACGTCGGGCCCGGCGGCTACCAGGTGGGCAACTTCCCGCCGCCGTGGACGGAGTGGAACGGCAAGTACCGCGACACCGTGCGCGACGTCTGGTCGGGGGCGCACGTCGGCGTCCGCGACCTGGCCTACCGGCTGACCGGCTCGTCGGACCTCTACCGCTCCGACGGGCGGCGGCCCTTCGCCTCCATCAACTTCGTGACGGCGCACGACGGGTTCACGATGACCGACCTGGTCACCTACGAGCACAAGCGCAACGAGGCCAACGGCGAGGACAACCGGGACGGCGAGAGCCACAACCGGAACTGGAACTGCGGCGTCGAGGGTCCGACCGTCGACCCCGACGTCACCGCGCTGCGGGCCAGGCAGGTGCGCAACCACCTGGCGACGCTGCTGCTCTCGACCGGCGTCCCGATGCTCACCGCCGGCGACGAGCTGGGCCGCACGCAGCAGGGCAACAACAACGCCTACTGCCAGGACAACGAGGTGTCCTGGATGGACTGGAAGGACGTCGACGACGACCTGCGGACGTTCGTCACGCAGCTGATCCGCCTGCGCCGCGGCTCACCGGTCCTGCGGCAGGAGGCGTTCTTCGAGGGGCACGAGGTGCCCGGCACCGGGGGCACGCGCGACCTCGCCTGGTTCGCGCCCGACGGCGGCCAGCTCACCACGCAGGACTGGTTCGACACCGGCCTGCAGACGCTCGGCATGTACCTGGACGGCCGCGGGATCCGGCACCGCGACGAGCACGGCCGGCCGGTGGTCGACGACTCGTACCTGGTCCAGCTGCACGCCGGGCCGGCCCCGGTCACCGTCGAGCTGCCCGGTGCCCCGTGGGCGGACGGCTACGAGCTCGTCGTCTCGACCGAGTACGCGACCGGGACTCCCCCGGAGACGACGATCGTCGCCCCGGGGACCGTCGAGGTGCCGAGCCGCTGCGTCTGGCTGCTGCGAGTGCTCCGCCGTCCCTGAGTCACCGTTGAACCACAGCGGCCCACAACCGGGGAGGTTGTGGGCCGCTGTGGTTCAGAGCTGGTGCCGAGTCAGTCCTGGGGCTGCTCGAACGTGATGACGGTCCAACCAAGGAGCAGGCGGTCGCCGTCCGAGAGCGGGTGCGCGACACCCGGCTCGAGCTGCGTCCACTCCGTCGCCTCGGGGCCGGCCACGTGGGTGCCGTTGAGCGACCCGAGGTCGATCAGCGACACCTCGCTGCCCGAGCGCTGCAACGCGGCGTGCGCCGAGGACAGCACGTTCTGGGTGTCGGCGATCGGCACCGGGCGGGCGCCGCCGCTGGTCACCATCTCGTGGTTGTCGGGACGGCGGCCCAGCACGATGTCCTCGTCGACGGTGACGACCATGCCGTCGTCGAACCGCAGCACCGGCGCGGACGCCTTGGTGTCCGGTCGCCAGAAGGCGGTCTGCTCACCGGAGTCCGGCGCCGCGACCCGGCTGGAGCCGGAGCCCGAACCGAAGCCGGCGTCCGACGCGGCGCTGAAGGACGGCGCCGAGGCCGGCTGGGCAGCGGCGGACGCAGGCGCGGAGGCGGCCAGCTGGAGCATGGCGCCCGAGCCGGGGACCGTGCCCTCGACGAGGTCGAACGCCACGCCCGGGGGCATCTGCGGCGCGGCCTGCCCGGGACCGACGTAGAGCGTCTGGCCCAGCTGGAAGCCGGAGGCGAGCGTGCCGCCCTCGACCGACGACCCGGACACCGGGACGCCGTCGACGGCCGGCTGGCCCTTGCCGGACCACAGGGCGACGCCCGTGCCGGTCGAGGGGTCGGCGACGACGAGGGCGAAGGAGGCCGCCCCGTGGGCGAGGGAGCTCACCTGTCCGGCGACGGCGGCGAGCACCCGGTCGGCGCCGGGACCGGACACACCGAGGCAGGCGTGCAGGGCCGCGACGAGGGCGGGCGAGCCGGGAGCGTCGACCCACAGCAGTCCGCCGCCGCGGCGGGCGACGACAGAATCTCCGGGGAGCACTTCACAGCGGTCAGGCATGGCCTCCAGCCTAGTGATCGACACGCCGTCTCGGCGCGCCCGCGCCCCCGCCACGCCGGGCTGTCGCCACGTTCCGCGAGGTCATTGGGTCACCTGTGATGAAAGTGCCTCGTCAGATTGATGGTGCACAACGTTCACGCGCTGCTCACCACACCCAGCTCGGCCGGATCTGCCATGCGCTCGGAGTGCGGGAGCACGCGCACGGTGTAACCGAAAGCACCCGTCCGCTCGAGCGGGACCGTGGCCGTGAACCAGTGCCGCGACCCGTCGGTGTGCTCGTGCGCCATCGGCACGCTGGTCACGTCGTGCAGCCCGTCGGCGTCGTCGACCCGCCCGTAGGCGGCCTGCACCTCGACGTCACCCGGCGCGAGCCCCGGCAGCTCGACCTCGGCGCGCAGCGCGAGCGTCGTCCCGATCTCCGGGGTGTCCCCCGCGCCGGTCGCCTCGACGTGCGCGACCCGCACCGACTGCCAGTTCGACAGCAGGTGCGACCGCCAGGCCGCCTCCTCGCGGGCCGGCGCGTAGCCGTCGGCGGCCATCTCGCGGGCCGAGCCGGCGGCCGGCACGTACAGCGCCTGCACGTAGTCGCGGACCATGCGGGTGGCCAGCACCTTGGGGCCGGTCTCGCGCAGCGTGTGCCGCACCATCTCCACCCAGCGCCCGGGGACACCGTCGCGGTCGCGCTCGTAGAAGCGCGGCTGCACCTGGTTCTCCAGCAGCTCGTAGATGGCCCGCGCCTCGACCTCGTCGCGGCGGTCGGGGTCGCTGACGCCGTCGGCGGTCGGGATCGCCCAGCCGTTCTGGCCGTCGAACCACTCGTCCCACCACCCGTCGCGGATGGACAGGTTGAGCCCGCCGTTGAGCGCGGCCTTCATACCCGACGTCCCGCAGGCCTCCAGCGGCCGCAGCGGGTTGTTCAGCCAGACGTCGCAGCCCCAGTACAGGTAGCGCGCCATGCCGATGTCGTAGCCCGGCAGGAACGCGATGCGGTGCCGGATCTCCGGGTCGTCGGCGAACTCGACCATCTGCTGGATGAGCTTCTTGCCGCCGTCGTCGGCCGGGTGGCTCTTGCCGGCGATGATCAGCTGGATCGGCCGCTGCGGGTCCAGCAGCAGCGCCTTGAGGCGGGCCGGGTCGCGCAGCATCAGGGTGAGCCGCTTGTAGGACGGCACGCGGCGGGCGAAGCCGATGGTGAGGACGTCGGGGTCGAAGGCGGTGTCGGTCCAGCCGACCTCGGCCTCGGTGGCGCCGCGCGAGAGCGCGGTCTCGCGCAGCCGGCGCCGCACCTCGTCGACGAGCCGGCCGCGGAGGGTGCGGCGGATCGCCCACAGGTCACCGGCCGGGATCTTGTCCACGCCGTCGAAGTGCACGGGCCCGTCGACGACCGCCGGGTCGCCCTGGCTGGTGGTCTGGGTGCCCATCTCGACCAGCTCGCGGGCGGTCCAGGTGGGGGCGTGCACGCCGTTGGTGATCGAGCCGATCGGGACGTCGGACTCGTCGAAGCCCGGCCACAGGTCGCTGAACATCCCGCGGCTGACGTGCCCGTGCAGCTCGCTGACCCCGTTGGCCCGCTGGCCCAGGCGCAGGCCCATGTGCGCCATGTTGAACTTCGACGGGTCCTCCTCGGCGCCGAGCACGAGCAGGTCGTGCAGCGGCACCCCGAAGCCGGCGAAGTAGCGCTCGATGAGCGCCTTCGGGAAGCGGTCAATGCCGGCCGGGACCGGGGTGTGCGTGGTGAACACCGTGCCGGCGCGGACGGCCTGCAGCGCCTCGGGGAACGACAGCCCGTGCGCCTCGGTCAGCTCGCGGATCCGCTCGATCCCCTGGAAGCCGGCGTGGCCCTCGTTGGCGTGGAACACCTCGGGCAGCGGGGTGTCGGTCAGGCCGCAGTAGGCGCGCAGGGCCCGGACGCCGCCGATGCCCAGCAGCATCTCCTGCCGGAGCCGGTGGTCCTCGTCGCCGCCGTAGAGGCGGTCGGTGACCAGCCGCTCCGACGGCGCGTTCTCCTCGATGTCGCTGTCGAGCAGCAGGAGGGTCACGCGGCCGACCTGGGCGCGCCACACGTGGGCGTGCAGGGTGCGCCCCTCGGGCAGCGGCACGGTGATGACCGCGGCCGTGCCGTCCGGCTCGCGCAGCAGCTTCACCGGCAGACCGTGCGGGTCCAGCGACGGGTAGTGCTCGAGCTGCCAGCCGTCGGCCGACAGGCTCTGCGCAAAGTAGCCGGCGCGGTAGAGCAGCCCCACGCCGATCAGCGGGACGCCGAGGTCGGAGGCGGCCTTGAGGTGGTCGCCAGCGAGGATGCCGAGGCCGCCGGAGTACTGCGGCAGCACCTCGGTGATGCCGAACTCCGCGGAGAAGTAGGCGATGCTCTTCGGCGCCTCGGAGCCCAGCGACTGGTACCAGCGCGGGGTCGTCAGGTACTCCTCGAGGTCGTCGACGGCGTCCTGGAGGCGGCGCACGAACCGGCGGTCCTTGGCCAGCTGGGCGAGCCGCTCGGCCGACACCTCCCCGAGCGCCCGGACCGGGTCGCCGCCGCAGGTCTGCCACAGCGAGGGGTCGAGGGTCTCGAAGAGGTCGCGGGTCTCCGGGTGCCAGGACCACCGGAGGTTCATCACGAGCTGGGACAGGGGCGTCAGGGGTTCGGGCAGCGCCGCACGGACGGTGAACCGACGAAGAGCACGCACCGGCCGAGACTAACCAGCCGACGGCGTACCGCCAGGGGTTCGCGCGAATTGCCCGACCTACCCCCCGGTACGCCCCGACGGGTGAGGTTGGTGGGGCGCGATCGGAGCCGAGGTGCTGGTGGGACGGGACCTCAGTAGCGTGGTCGGTGATGACTGGCCGCGCTGATCTCCGCCTCGGCATCTCCGATGTCGCCCCTGTCGTGTCCTGCGGGTCCTTCTCCGCCCGAGCGGTGGTCGGAGAGCACCTGCCGGTGACCGCCACCGTGTTCCGGGAGGGACACGACGCCGTCGCCGCGAACGTCGTGTGGACCGCCCCCGGTGACGACGACTCGAAGTCGCCGTTCGTCCGCATGGCGAAGCTCCCTCCGGAGCCGGACCGCTGGATCGCCACCGTCGTGCCCGACCGCGAGGGCCTCTGGACCTTCTGCGTCGAGGCGTGGAGCGACCCGCTGGCCACCTGGCGGCACGCCGTCGAGGTGAAGGTCGAGGCCGGCCAGGGCGCCGAGGAGCTGGCCAACGACCTCGAGGAGGGCGCGCGGCTGCTCGACCGCGTCGCCGCCGAGGCCGACGACGACTTCCGCGACCGGGTCAGCTCCGCGGCCGCCGCCCTGCGCGACACCACCCAGGAGCTCACCGTCCGCATCGCGCCGGCACTGGCCGCCGGCCTGCAGCGGTATCTGCACGAGCACCCGGTGCGCGAGCTCGTCACCCGCTCCCCCCGCTACGAGGTCTGGGTGGACCGGCGCGAGGCGCTCTACGGCTCCTGGTACGAGTTCTTCCCGCGGTCGGAGGGGCCGGTCGTCGGGGGGAAGCCCACGCACGGCACCTTCGCCAACGCGGCCGACCGCCTGCCCGCCATCGCCGACATGGGCTTCGACGTCGTCTACCTGCCGCCGATCCACCCGATCGGCACGGTCAACCGCAAGGGCCCGAACTCGACGCAGTTCCCCGGCGGCAACCCGCACGAGATCGGCCCGGACGACGTCGGCTCCCCGTGGGCCATCGGCAGCGCCGAGGGCGGTCACGACGCCGTGCACCCCCAGCTCGGCACGATGGAGGACTTCCGCGCCTTCGTCGCGCGGACCCGCGAGCTCGGCATGGAGGTCGCGCTGGACTTCGCCCTCCAGGCGGCGCCGGACCACCCGTGGGTCGAGGCGCACCCGGAGTGGTTCACCACCAAGCCCGACGGCACGATCGCCTACGCGGAGAACCCGCCGAAGAAGTACCAGGACATCTACCCGATCAACTTCGACAACGACCCCGAGGGCATCTACGCCGAGTGCCTCCGGGTCATCCGGGTGTGGGTCGAGGCCGGGGTCAAGATCTTCCGCGTCGACAACCCGCACACCAAGCCGCTGAACTTCTGGCACTGGCTGATCTGGGAGGTCAAGAAGACCGACCCCGACGTGCTGTTCCTCGCCGAGGCGTTCACGCGACCGGCGATGATGCACCAGCTGGCGCGCATCGGGTTCACGCAGTCCTACACGTACTTCACGTGGCGGACCGAGCGCGGCGAGCTCGAGGACTACGGCCGCGAGCTGGCCAGCAACGCGCACTACATGCGGCCGAACTTCTTCGTGAACACCCCGGACATCCTCCACGAGTCGCTGCAGTTCGGCGGCCCGCCGATGTTCAAGATCCGTGCGGTGCTCGCGTCGATGATGAGCCCCACCTGGGGCGTCTACTCGGGCTTCGAGCTGTTCGAGCACGTGGCGGTGAAGCCGGGCAGCGAGGAGTACCTCGACAGCGAGAAGTACAAGCTGCGCCCCCGCGACTGGGACGCCGCCGAGGCCTCCGGGCGGAGCCTCGCGCCCTACCTGCGCCGGCTCAACGAGATCCGCCGGGCCCACCCGGCGCTCCAGCAGCTGCGCACGCTGCACTTCCACTCGGTCGACAACCCGAACCTGATCTGCTTCTCGAAGACCGATCCCGGGTCGCAGGACGCCGTCCTCGTGGTGGTCAACCTGTCCAGCCACAACACCCAGATCGGGACGACGGCCCTGGACCTCCCCGTCCTCGGCCTGGACTGGCACGAGCGGTTCGGCGTCACCGACGAGCTCACCGGCGCCCACTACGACTGGGGCCAGTTCAACTACCTGGAGCTGGACCCCTACCGGGAGCCGGCCCACGTCTTCGCGGTCACCCTGCCGCGGCCGGTGCAGTTCCCGCCGCCGGTCGCCTGAACCGACTTCCCCCTGACCGCCCGCGAACCGAACGAGGTCTGTCCCAAGCGATGACCGTTCCCGTCCCCGACTTCCCCGACTCCCGCTCCGCGCTCCCCCCGCCCGGGACCGACCCCGAGTGGTACAAGCGCGCGGTCTTCTACGAGGTCCTCGTCCGGGGCTTCGCCGACAGCAACGCCGACGGCATCGGCGACCTGCGCGGCATGATCGACAAGCTGGACTACCTGCAGTGGCTCGGCGTCGACTGCCTGTGGCTGCCGCCGTTCTTCGCCTCCCCGCTGCGCGACGGCGGCTACGACGTCAGCGACTACACCGCGGTGCTGCCGGAGTTCGGCGACATCGAGGACTTCCGGGAGTTCCTGACCGAGGCGCACGCGCGCGGCATGCGCGTGATCATCGACTTCGTCATGAACCACACCTCGGACCAGCACCCGTGGTTCCAGGCCAGCCGCAGCGACCCCGAGGGGCCCTACGGCGACTTCTACGTGTGGTCCGACGACGACACGAAGTACGCCGACGCCCGCATCATCTTCGTCGACACCGAGAGCTCGAACTGGACGTTCGACCCGGTGCGCAAGCAGTACTTCTGGCACCGCTTCTTCTCCCACCAGCCGGACCTCAACTTCGAGAACCCGCGGGTGCAGGAGGCGATCATCGACGCCCTGCGCTTCTGGCTGGACCTGGGCATCGACGGCTTCCGGCTCGACGCCGTGCCCTACCTCTACGAGGAGGAGGGCACCAACTGCGAGAACCTGCCCAAGACGCACGAGTTCCTCAAGCAGGTCCGCAAGGTCGTCGACGCCGACTACCCCGACCGCGTGCTGCTCTGCGAGGCCAACCAGTGGCCGGCCGACGTCGTCGAGTACTTCGGCGAGGACGGCGACGAGTGCCAGATGGCCTTCCACTTCCCGGTCATGCCGCGCCTGTTCATGGCCGTCCGCCGGGAACAGCGGTTCCCGATCTCGGAGATCATGGCGCAGACGCCGGACATCCCCGACAACTGCCAGTGGGGCGTCTTCCTCCGCAACCACGACGAGCTCACGCTCGAGATGGTCACCGACGAGGAACGCGACTACATGTGGGACGAGTACGCCAAGGACCCCCGCATGAAGGCCAACATCGGCATCCGCCGGCGGCTGGCCCCGCTGCTGGACAACGACGTCAACACCCTCGAGCTGTTCAACGCGCTGCTGCTGTCGCTGCCCGGCTCGCCGGTCCTCTACTACGGGGACGAGATCGGCATGGGCGACAACATCTGGCTCGGTGACCGCGACGGCGTCCGGACGCCGATGCAGTGGACCCCCGACCGCAACGGCGGGTTCTCCACCGCCGACCCGCAGCGGATGTACCTGCCGCTCAACCAGGACCCGGTGTACGGCTACCAGGTCACCAACGTCGAGTCGCAGCTGCGCAACACGACGTCGCTGCTGCACTGGATCCGCCGGATGATCCAGGTCCGCAACGAGCACCCGACGTTCGGCCTGGGCAGCTTCGAGGAGGTCGGCTCGCGCAACCCGACGGTGCTGTCGTTCGTCCGCAAGTTCGGCGACGACGTGGTGCTGTGCGTGAACAACCTGTCCCGGTTCCCGCAGCCGGTCGAGCTCGACCTCCGGCAGTTCGAGGGCTACACCCCGATCGAGCTGACCGGGCGGGTGGAGTTCCCGCAGATCGGCGTCCTGCCGTACATGCTCACCCTCGCCGGGCACGGCTTCTACTGGTTCGAGCTGAGCAAGCCGGTCCCCGAGCCGACCGCCGACGAGCACGAGGACTGGGAGAGCGCGACCTCGAGCTCCGTGGCCGACACCCTGCTGGCCGCGGGGGTGGTCAGCGCGGCCGAGGAGACCCCCGGCGACAACCTCCCCGACGACAGCGCACCGGGATCGGGAGACGACCGATGAAGGCCCTGACCGAGCTGTTCCGCGAGTGGATGCCGCACCAGCGCTGGTTCGGCAGCAAGGGCCGCGAGTGGGCCGACGTCACCGAGGACGGCTTCTTCCTCGACCGCGGCACCCCCGTGGTGTCGGTGCACCGGGTCCGCGTGAGCTACACCGACGGCACGCGGGAGACCTACCTGGTGCCGCTGTCCTGGCGGGACCACCCGGCCGAGGAGCTGGAGTCGGCGTTCGTCGGCGCGGTCGCCAACGACGGCCGCGAGACCTACGCCTACGACGCGATGCGCGACCGCGAGGCCACGACCCCGTGGCTCATCCACCTGGTCAACGCCTCGACGGTCGGGCCGATGCACTTCCACCCGGCGGGCGTCGCCTACATCCCGGAGGGCCTGCCCGGCGACATCGTCTCGGGCGAGCAGAGCAACACCTCCCTGATCTACGGGCAGGAGGCGATCCTCAAGCTGTTCCGGCGGCTCGAGCCCGGCCTCAACCCCGACGTCGAGGTGCACGCCGCGCTGCGCGAGACGGAGAACGAGCACATCGCCCCGCTGCTCGGGCACATCGAGATCGACGACCCCGACGGGGACACCCCTCCGGCCACGGTCGCGATGCTGCAGACCTTCGTGCCGAACGCCAGCGACGGCTGGCGGCTGGCCACGGCGAGCGTCCGCGACCTCTACGCCGAGGGCGACCTGCACGCCGACGAGGTCGGTGGCGACTTCGCCGCCGACAGCGAGCGGCTCGGGGCGGCCACGGCGTCGGTGCACGCCGACATGGCGCGCGTCCTGCCCAGCGAGCCGGCCGGCGAGGACTGGTACGCCGCGACGGCCGCCCAGATGAACGAGCGGCTCGACGCCGCGATCGAGGTTGTCCCGCAGCTGGCCGAGCACGCCGACGGGCTGCGCGCCCTCTACGCCGCGGTGGCCGAGAGCCGGGAGCCCGTCGTCCGGCAGCGGGTGCACGGCGACCTGCACCTCGGCCAGGTGCTGCGCACGGCCACCGGGTGGATCGTCCTCGACTTCGAGGGTGAGCCGGCCCGGTCGCTGGCCAGCCGCCGGGAGCTCGACAGCCCGCTCCGCGACGTCGCCGGCATGCTGCGCAGCTTCGACTACGCGGCCCGGCACATGCTGGTCGAGCAGCCCGACGACGCGCAGCGCGCCTACCGGGCGCAGGAGTGGGCGGCCCGCAACCGCGCGGCCTACTGCGCCGGTTACTCCGCCGCCAGCGGGCTGGACCCGTGCGGGGAGTCACCACTCCTTCGGGCGTTCGAGGCGGACAAAGCGGTTTACGAGTGCGTCTACGAGGCACGGAACCGTCCGCACTGGCTGATGATCCCGCTCAATTCCCTGTCGCGACTCACCAGCGCTCAGTGACCCCAGCACCGAAGAGGACGGCGAGACGATGACGACCGACGACAGCGGCCCGGTGGCCGACAAGGACGATCTGCAGCGTGCCGTCGAGGAGCGGGTGGCTGCCGTGGAGGCCGCCGCCGGCACCGAACCCGTCGTGAACGCCGAGCCGGCGAAGAAGGCGGCCCGCAAGACGGCGGCCAAGAAGGCGCCGGCGGCGAAGAAGACGACGGCCGCGAAGACCACGGCGGCCAAGAAGACGGCCGCTGCCAAGGCGCCGGCCGCGAAGAAGACGGCGGCCAAGCGGACGACGGCGAAGAAGGCGGCGCCGGCCCAGCTCGAGGAGCGACCCGACGCGGTCAACCGGCCCGACGAGGGCCCTGCCGAGGAGACGACGGCGACCCCCGTCGTCGCACCGGCTCCCATCGCCGAGCCCGGTGACGGCACGGGCGCCCCGGCGCCCCAGCCGGAGCCGCCGAGCCCCGACCCCGCCGAGCCGAGCACGCCGCAGGCTCCCGAGGACAGCACCGGCCAGGACGCCGCCGCGGTCCCCGCCGCCGATGCGGGTGGCAGCGCGCCGGCCGGTGGCACGGGCAGCGTGGAGACCCGCCAGGTCAGCGACGAGGAGCTGCGCGCGATCGTCGAGGGCTGGTCGCACGACCCGCACGGGATCCTCGGCGCGCACGAGGACGGCGCCGGCTGGGTCGTGCGGACGCTGCGCCCGGACGCCGTCTCGGTCGCGGTCGTCGACGAGGACGGCACCCGGTACGAGGCCCGGCAGCTGCACGCTGGAGGCATCTACGAGGCTCAGCTGCCGCAGCAGCCCGGGGACTACCGCGTCGAGGTCG
Organism: Blastococcus sp. SYSU D00922; assembly: GCF_054050495.1. Lineage (NCBI taxonomy): Bacteria > Bacillati > Actinomycetota > Actinomycetes > Geodermatophilales > Geodermatophilaceae > Blastococcus > Blastococcus sp. SYSU D00922. The sequence goes on along the minus strand of NZ_JBJGZL010000005.1, from coordinate 98,460 downwards.
TCTACCCGGACGGCCAGGGCGGGCAGAACACGTTCACCGTCGACGACCCCTACCGCTGGATGCCGACCCTGGGGCCGCTCGACGAGCACCTGATCCGCGAGGGCCGGCACGAGCGGCTCTACGACGTGCTCGGTGCGCACGTCCGGCGCTACGACACCCCGCGGGGCACCGTCGAGGGCGTCTCCTTCGCCGTCTGGGCGCCCGCCGCCCGGGGTGTGAAGGTCACCGGCGACTTCGACTACTGGGAGGCGCGCGCCTACCCGATGCGCTCGCTCGGTTCCTCCGGTGTCTGGGAGATCTTCATCCCCGGCGTCCAGGTGGGCAGCCGCTACCGCTACCACGTGCTCGGGGCCGACGGCGCCTGGCGGGAGAAGTCGGACCCGCTGGCCTTCGCCACCGAGGTGCCACCGCTCAACGCCTCCGTCGTCACCGAGTCCACCTACGAGTGGAACGACGACGCCTGGCTGACCGAGCGGGCCGCGGGGGGCTGGCACGAGCGGCCGATGAGCGTCTACGAGGTGCACGCCGGCTCGTGGCGCCAGGGGCTCTCCTACCGCGAGCTGGCCGACGAGCTCGTCGACTACGTCGTGGCGGCGGGCTTCACCCACATCGAGTTCATGCCGCTGGCCGAGCACCCGTTCGGCGGCTCGTGGGGCTACCAGGTCACCTCGTACTACGCCCCCACCGCGCGCTACGGCAGCCCGGACGACCTGCGCTACCTGATCGACCGCGCCCACCAGGCCGGCATCGGCGTCATCGTCGACTGGGTGCCCGCCCACTTCCCGAAGGACGAGTGGGCGCTGGCCCGCTTCGACGGCACCCCGCTCTACGAGCACGGTGACCCGCGGCGCGGCGAGCAGCTGGACTGGGGCACCTACGTCTTCGACTTCGGCCGCTCCGAGGTGCGCAACTTCCTCGTCGCCAACGCCCTGTACTGGGCCAAGGAGTTCCACGTCGACGGCATCCGGGTCGACGCCGTCGCCTCGATGCTCTACCTCGACTACTCGCGGACCGAGTGGCTGCCCAACCAGTACGGCGGCCGGGAGAACCTGGAGGCGGTGGCGTTCCTGCAGGAGATGAACGCGACCGTCTACCGGGAGGTGCCGGGCGTCGTCACCATCGCCGAGGAGTCGACGGCGTGGCCGGGCGTCACCCGCCCCACCCACCTGGGCGGCCTCGGCTTCGGCTTCAAGTGGAACATGGGCTGGATGCACGACTCGCTCGCCTACGTGGAGCGCGAGCCGATCTACCGCAGCTACCACCACGGCCAGCTGACGTTCTCGATGATGTACGCGTACTCGGAGAACTACGTCCTGCCGATCAGCCACGACGAGGTCGTCTACGGCAAGGGCTCGATGCTCCGGAAGATGCCCGGCGACCGCTGGCAGCAGCTGGCCAACCTGCGCGCCTACCTGGCCTACATGTGGGCGCACCCCGGCAAGCAGCTGCTGTTCATGGGCTCGGAGTTCGCGCAGGACTCGGAGTGGGCCGAGAGCCGTTCGCTGGACTGGTGGCACCTCGACGACCCGGCGCACCGCGGGATCCTGCAGCTGGTCACCGACCTGAACGGCCGCTACAAGGAGCTGGACGCCCTGTGGTCGCAGGACGTCGACCCGGCCGGCTTCCAGTGGATCGACGCGAACGACGCCAGCGGGAACGTGCTGTCGTTCCTCCGGTACGGCAAGCCCGCGAAGGAGGGCGCCGAGGCGTCCGACCCGGCCGCCGGCTCGGCGCTGGCCTGCGTCGTCAACTTCTCGGGCTCCCCGCACCACGGCTACCGGATCGGCCTGCCGCGGGGCGGCTACTGGCGCGAGGTGCTCAACACCGACGCCGAGGGCTACGGCGGGTCGGGCGTCGGGAACCTGGGCGGCGTCGAGGCCGAGGAGACGCCGTGGCACGGGCAGCCGTACTCGGCGACCGTGGCCGCTCCCCCGCTCGGCACCGTCTGGCTGCTGCACGAAGGCTGATCCGGCGGCGGGCTCTCCGGCGTCGGCGCGCCGGAGAGCCCCGCGGAGTCCGCTGACCAGGCATCCTGGTGCGGCTGCCGTTGGTCCGGGCCGCAGCCGGCCCACCTCACAGGGGGAACCAGTCGCCGATGACGCCGGTCCTGCGCCGTGTCCTGCCCGCCGCCCTCGGCGTCCTGCTGCTCACCGGTTGCGCCACCGAGGTCGTCACCGGCCAGGCGTCGCCGGGAGCCGGTGAGCCGGTCGACGTCGCGGCCGACGACTTCCCGATCACCGGGGTCAGCGACGAGCCGATCGACCGGTTCGCCCGCAACGCGCTGGCCGACCTCAACACGTTCTGGAGCGACGCCTACCCCGAGTTCTTCGACGACGAGTTCACGCCGCTGGAGGGCGGCTACTTCTCCGTCGACTCCGAGGCCGTCGACGAGGGCGCCTACCCGGAGACCGGCATCGGCTGCGACGGCTCGCCCACCTCTCCAGAGGAGGTCGCGGGCAACGCGTTCTACGACCCCACCTGCGACCTGATCGCGTACGACCGGGCGCTGCTCGAGGAGCTGGCGACCGACTACGGGCGCTTCCTCGTCCCGGTCGTGATGGCGCACGAGTTCGGCCACGCCATGCAGGGGCGGTTCGGCTTCTCCGAGCGCGGCATCCAAGACGAGACCCAGGCCGACTGCCTCGCCGGCGCCTGGACGTCGTGGGTGGCCGCAGGCGAGGCGGAGCACGTCTCGATCCGGACGCCGGACCTCGACGACGTCATCCGCGGGTTCCTGCTGCTGCGCGACGACGTCGGCAGCGACCCGGACGACACCCAGGCGCACGGCTCCTACTTCGACCGCGTCTCGGCCTTCTACGAGGGCTTCGACGGCGGTGTCGAGCCGTGCCGCGACCGCTTCGGCCCCGACCGGCTGTTCACCGCGGCCGAGTTCGACCGGCCCGAGGACTACGCCAGCCAGGGCAACGCCCCGTTCGAGGACGCCGTCGACTTCATCTCGGCCACGCTCCCGCTGTTCTACGGCGAGGTGTTCCCTGCGGCGTTCGGCACCGAGTTCGAGCCTCCGGCGATCGAGGGCTTCCAGGGGACGGCCCCTGACTGCGAGGGCCTCGAGGACCGCGACCTGGGCTACTGCCCCGAGGACTCCACCGTCTACGTCGACGAGACCGACCTCGCGACGCCCGCCTACGACGACATCGGCGACTTCGCCCTCACCACGGCGATCTCCCTGCCGTACTCGCTGGCGGTCCGCGACCAGGCCGGTCTCTCGATCGATGACGGCGCGGCGACCCGCTCGGCCGTCTGCCTCACCGGCTGGTACGAGGCCCAGTGGTTCAACCGGCAGTTCGAGGAGTACGCAGTCATCAGCCCCGGCGACATCGACGAGGCGGTGCAGTTCCTCCTCACCTACGGGGTGGACCCAGAGGTGTTCCCGAACACCGACGCGTCGGGATTCGAGCTGGTGGGAGCCTTCCGCACCGGCTTCCTCGAGGGCGGCGAGGCCTGCGACCTGGAGGGCTGACGCCCGCGCGTGACCCGGTCGGCGTTTGCGTGGGCACCGGAACGCCGATGCACCCGTCATGGCCCGACCGCTGCGGCACCGCGTGCTGCCCGCCGTCCTGGCGCTCGCGACCGCCTGCCTGAGCGGCTGCGCCACGGTGGTGATCGGCCAGCCCGGCCGCGTCGAGCCACCCGTCCGCGACACCACCAGCGGAGAGGTGACCGTCCAGGGCGCCACCGACGAGCCGGTCGACATCCTCGCCAGGAACGCCCTCGCCGACCTCGAGGTCTTCTGGTCGCAGCAGCTGCCCGACACCTTCGGGCAGCAGTTCCAGCCGATCCAGGGCGGCTACTTCAGCGTCGACCCCGGTGACGTCGACCCGGCGGAGTACCCGCAGGGGGTGGGCTGCGGGGCGCAGCCGCTCGAGGTCGAGAACAACGCCTTCTACTGCCAGTCCCCGAACACGGCCAACAGCGACTCGATCACCTACGACCGCGCCTTCCTGGCGGAGCTCGCCGACCAGTTCGGCCGGTTCATCCCGGCGCTGGTGATGGCGCACGAGTTCGGTCACGCCGTCCAGGCGCGGGTCGGCCTGCCGGAGACCTCGATCGCCACCGAGACCCAGGCCGACTGCCTCGCCGGTGCCTGGACCCGCTGGGTCGCCGAGGGCGAGGCCGAGCACTCGGACCTGCAGGCGCCGGAGCTCGACGAGCTGCTGCGGGGCTACTTCCAGCTGCGCGATCCGGTGGGGACCAGCTCGGCGGCGGAGTCGGCGCACGGCTCCTACTTCGACCGGGCGTCGGCCTTCCAGGAGGGCTTCGACGACGGGCCGGCGGCCTGCCGGGACCGCTTCGGCCCCGAGCGCGTGTTCACCCAGGGCCGGTTCACGTCCGACGTCGACTTCGAGCGGCAGGGCAACGCGCCGTACGACGACCTCATCGGCTACGTCGAGGGCGCCCTGCCCACCTTCTGGGAGCGCGCCTTCTCCGAGGTCTTCGACGAGCGCTTCGACCCGCCCCCGGTGGAGGCGTTCCAGGGGACGGCGCCGGACTGCGCGCCCGCCGACCGCGACCTCGTCTACTGCGCGGACGGCAACGTCGTGGGGTACGACGAGCGGGACCTCACCCGCGAGGCCTACGAGATCGGCGACTTCGCGGTGGCCACCGCGATCTCGATCCCCTACGCCCTGGGCGCCCGCGACCAGCTGGGCCTCGACCCGGCCGACCCCGACGCCCTGCGGTCCGCCGTCTGCCTGACCGGCTGGTTCAGCGCGCAGGTCTACAACCAGCAGATCCCCGACCTGCTGATCTCCCCCGGCGACCTCGACGAGAGCGTGCTCTTCCTGCTCGAGTACGGCGTGCAGCCCGACGTCCTGGGTGCCGCCGACCTGTCCGGCTTCCAGCTGGTCGACGTCTTCCGCAACGGCTTCGTCGAGGGCGTCACCGCCTGCGACGTCGGGGTCTGAGCCTCAGAAGAGCGCGGCCATGAGCTGGCGGCGGGCCGCGCCGACGCGCGGGTCCTCGTCGCCGACGACCGCGAACAGCTCCACCAGGTGCGTGCGCGCCCGGTCGCGGTCCTCGCCCGCGGTGCGCCGGACGACGTCGAGCAGCCGGTCGAACGCGGCCTCGATGTTGCCGGTCCCGAGGAGGAAGTCGGCCGCCCGCGTCTGGGCCTCGACGTCCTCGGGCGCGGCGTCCGCCGTGGCCAGCGCATCCGGGCCGGCCTCGTCGGCCCGGCGGAACAGCTGCACCTGCCGCAGGGCCAGCGCGGCCTCGGGGTGGTCGGGCTCCGCGTCGAGGATCGCCTGGTAGGCGGCCTCGGCGGCGACCAGGTCACCGCGCTCGAGCGCCGCCTCCGCGGCGTCCAGCCGCGGGTCCTCCGCCACGGTCTCCTCGCCGTCGGCGCCGGGGACCGCACCACCGGTCGTCGCGCGCACCAGCTCGGTCACGAACTGACGGGCTTGCTCCTCCGGGATGGCCCCGGTGAACTCCGCGACCAGCTGCCCCTGCCAGACCGCCTTCACCGCCGGGATGCCCTGGACCCGCAGGCCCTGGGCCAGCGCGGGGTTGGCGTCCACGTCGACCTTGGCCAGCACCCAGGACCCGCCGCCCTCGGCGGCCAGCCGCTCCAGCACCGGGGAGAGCTGCTTGCAGGGCCCGCACCACTCCGCCCACAGGTCGAGGACGACCGGCACCTGGAAGGAGCGGTCGAGCACCTCGGTCTGGAACGTCGCCTCGGTGACGTCGACGACGGCCGAACCGGGGGCTCCCGTCGGCGCCTCGGCGCTCGGCGGCGGTGCTGCCGCGGCACGCGCGGCGGCCTCGGACCGGGCCTTGACGGCGGCCAGGTCGACGGCGCCGGACATGGCCGCCGCCAGCTGGGCCTGCTGAGCGGCAGCTCGAGGGTCGGGACGTCCGGGACGGGTGGGCTGCATGCCAGTCATGATCCCACCGCGTCCCCGGGCGTGTCGGGGCGGTCAGCTCCTCGGCCGGTGACGGTCGAACTCCACCACCTGCTGGAAGGTCGGCCGGTTCTGCCAGTCGATGGCCCGCACGCCGACCACGCCCGTCGCCACCGAGCGGATGTCGTCGATGTGCTTGTCGTAGGTCAGGTCCCGCACGGACGACACCCCCTGCTCGGCCAGCACCCGGTCGACCGTGGCCCGCAGCGAGGCCCGCAGGTCCTCCTGGCACGCGGTCGCGTCGCCGCCCCCGCAGTAGGAGCGGGACCAGTCGCCGTCGCCGCCGAGGTCCTCGACGGCCAGTTCCCGGACGACGTAGCCGTACCAGGCCACGTTGTTCCAGGCGGATCCGAGCCCCTGACGCGGGTGGTCGTCGAGCCGCTGCGGCAGCTCGGTGACGAGGTCGCCCAGCGTGCCGCGCAGGAGCTCGTGCGCCACCGACTGCACCGTGCCGTCGTCGGCGGTCGTCTCCCACCAGGCGTCGAACAGCGCGACCGCCGCCTGGTCCTGGTAGGCGCCGTCCCGGTCGGAGTCGAGCCGGTGCGCGCCGCCGGAGACCCAGTCACGCAGCAGCGCCACCGCCTCGGCCAGCTCCTGGTCGTCGCCGATGGCGTCGAGGAGGTGGGGCAGCGTGTAGAAGGCCCGGGAGTCGACGGTGGCGGCGTCCTGGACGGCGGCGACCAGGTCGGTCGTCGTCACCCCACCGCCGTCGGCCAGCGCCCCCACCCGGTCGGAAAGCGCAAGGCTGCGCTGGACCGGTCCCCAGCCCCAGCCGTCGTCGGCCGCCGCCCAGCCGGGTGCCGGCTGGTTGTTCCACGACACGAGGTAGCCCGACGGCGGGTTGACCTGCTGCGGGTGGTCGTCGGCGCCCAGCCAGCCCTGCCACGCGTACTCGTCACCGGCCCAGCGCGGCAGGTGCGGGTCGGTCCCCTCCGCGCGGACCGGCAGCCGGCCCGACGAGAAGTACGCGATGTCGCGGTCGTCGGCGTAGAACCAGTTGAACGTGTAGTCGATGGCCGCGGCCGCCCGCTGGAAGCCGGCCGCGTCGGAGGTCGCCTCCGGGTCGCCGAAGCGCTCGAAGCCGATGACCGAGTCGAGCTCGCGGTGGTAGGTGGTCCGCTGGGTCACGATGCCGACCGGCTCGCCGTCCACGGTGGTACGCAGCTGCACGATGCCGTCGTCGGTGCGCAGGACGAGCATCTTCAGCACCTGGGGCGCCCCGGCCCCGCCGACCGTCGGGGTCGCGACCTCCTCGTGCACGTGCCGGTCCATCGGCACGCAGCGGTCGCCGTCCAGCCAGCCCTCCGACTCGACGGTCGCCTCGCCGCCGTCGGGGTCGCAGAGGCGGACGACGACGGTGTCGACGTTGTCGCTGTTCGCGCTGGTGGCCGACCAGGCGTAGTCGACGCCACGGCCCAGCTGCACCACGAGGTTCGTGCCGGCGAACGAGACGCCCCGTGCGCTGATCCCCGGAGCGACGACGGCCTGCTCGGTCAGCAGCTGGGGCGCGTAGTAGCCGGTCTGCGGGCCGAACACGGTGACCGGGTGGCCGTCGGCGGTGCGGTCACCGGAGACCAGCGCCGCGTTGCTCATGCCGTCCGCCACCGCGGCCAGGTCGATGGTCCCGAACGGCGTGGTCACGGCCATCGGCGCCGGGTCGAGCCGGCCCGAGAGCGAGCCGAGCGACGGCAGCGGGAGCCCGCCCCCGCCCGCGTCGGACCCGGTGCCCGGGGCGGTCGGGCCGTCGAGGTCGGGCAGGGCGACGCCGGGCTTCGTCGGGTCGACCGGCCCGCCGCCGTACGGCGCCGCGATGGACGACGTCGTCGGGGCGTGCGCGTCGTCGGCGGAGCGCAGGTCGTCGAAGATCCGCCGTCCCTCCTCGGGCCCGAACTGCTGCTCGAGCTGCTGGAGCCAGCGGGCGTTGGCGAACTCCGCTCCCCCGCCCTTGCCGAAGATGCCGCCGACCAGGGAGGCGATGTAGACGACGTCCGCGCGGTCCCAGGGCTCGGGCACCCGCTGGAGGGCGAGGTACTCGGCCGGGCACTCCGGGCCGAGCACCAGGCCCGGGCACATCTGCTCCTGCGCGGCGTTGATGCCGGCGATGAAGGCGTCGAAGGCGGCGAGCAGCCGCCGCCCCTCCTCGCCGAAGCGCTCGGCGACCTCCTCGACCTGCGCCTCGGCCTCCTCCTCGGTGTAGAACGCCGAGCGCAGCTGCTCCTGGTCCATCGCGATGTTGGCCTCGCTGGGGCCGAGGAACTCCGCGGCGCGGGCGGCGCCGACGTGCCGGAGGACGTCCATCAGGAACATCCGGTCCTGCGTGCCGGCATACCCGGAACCGAACGCGGCGTCCTCCCGCGTCTCGCCCTCGATGTAGGGCACGCCGTAGCCGTCGCGGCGGATGGCGACGCCGTCCCGGGGCCGCTCGACGCTGACCGCCTCGTCGTCGGTCAGCGTGAGCGGGGCGTCCTTGTAGTAGGCCGGGAGGTCCTCCTCGGTCAGCGCGGAGAGGTCGGCCGCGTTGAGGGCGTCGTACATCTCGAGCTGGTCGGCGAAGTTGTCCGGCGCGTTCTGCCCGTCGACCGCGGCCCGCCCGAGCGGGTCACCGAGCACCGCCCCGACGGTGCCGGGGACGTCCATGGAGCCGCGCTGCCCTGGTGGCAGCACGTTGCGGACCGAGCCGTAGTCCTCGTGCTGCGGAGCGGGGGTCGCACCGGCCGGGGTGGCCAGGCCGGACACGGCCAGCCCGGTGACGAGCACGAGCGATGTGGGCAGGGCGGGCAACCGCACGACGACCTCCGGGATCCGGGAGAAGTGCCGTGCGGAACGAGCGAAGTTACCGGTGAGTTACGTCACCGGCCCATGCGGAACGAGGAAGGTCAGAACCGGGCCGGTTCGGTGTAGCTCCCCCACTCCGCGCGCAGCGCGTCGCAGATCTCGCCGAGCGTCGCCTCCGCCCGGACGGCGTCGAGCATGGCCGGGACCATGTTGGCGTCGGTCCGCGAGACCTCGACCATCCGCGCGACCGCGGCACGGGCGGCGTCGTCGTCCCGCTGCCGCCGCCGGCCGGCCAGCTCGGCCTTCTGGTCGATCTCGACCTGGTGGCTGACCCGGAGGATGTCCAGCTTGTCGTGGGCCTCCACGGAGCCGGTGAGCGTGTTGACGCCGACGACCTTCTTGTCGCCCTTCTCCAAGGCGCGCTGGTAGACGAAGGCGGCCTCGGCGATCTCGCCGGTGAACCAGCCGTCCTCGATGCCGCGGAGGATCCCGCTGGTCATCGTGCCGTCGGTGCCCATGTCCTTGATGCGGGCGAAGATCTCCTCGGCCTGCCGCTCCAGCTCGTCGGTGAGCGCCTCGACGTACCAGGAGCCACCGAGCGGGTCGGCCACGTTCATGACCCCGGTCTCCTCGGCGATCACCTGCTGGGTGCGCAGCGCGATCTGGGCCGCCTTGGCGCTGGGCAGGGCGAGGACCTCGTCGAGCGCGTTGGTGTGCAGGCTCTGGGTGCCCCCGAGCACGGCCGAGAGCGCCTCGATCGCCGTCCGGACGATGTTGTTGTCGGGCTGCTGGGCGGTGAGGCTGACGCCGGCCGTCTGGGTGTGGAAGCGCAGCTGCTGGGCCTTCTCCGTGGTGGCGCCGTAGACGTCGCGCAGCCAGCGGGCCCAGATCCGGCGGGCGGCGCGGAACTTCGCGATCTCCTCGAAGAAGTCGATGTGCGCGTCGAAGAAGAAGCTCAGCCCGGGCGCGAACTGCTCGATGTCGAGACCACGGGACAGCCCGAGCTCCACGTACGCGAAGCCGTCGGCCAGCGTGTAGGCCAGCTCCTGCGCGGCGGTCGAGCCGGCCTCGCGGATGTGGTAGCCGGAGACGCTGATCGGCTTGTAGGCCGGGATGTTCTCGGCGCAGTACTCCATGAGGTCGCCGATGAGGCGCAGGTGCGGCTCGGGGGCGAACAGCCACTCCTTCTGCGCGATGTACTCCTTGAAGATGTCGGTCTGCAGGGTGCCGTTGAGCTTCCCGAGGTCGACACCCTGCCGCTCGGCCGCGACCAGGTACATGCAGAACACCGGGACGGCGGGGCCGCTGATCGTCATCGACGTCGTCGTCCCGTCGAGCGGGATGCCGTCGAAGAGCACGTCCATGTCGGCGGCGCTGTCGATCGCGACGCCGCAGTGACCGACCTCGCCCAGGCTGCGCGGGTCGTCGGAGTCGCGGCCCATGAGGGTGGGCATGTCGAAGGCGACGGAGAGGCCGCCACCGCCCTCGGCCAGGATCATCCGGTAGCGCTCGTTGGTCTGCCTGGCGTTGCCGAACCCGGCGAACTGGCGGATGGTCCACGCCCGCCCCCGGTAGCCCGTGGCGTGCAGCCCGCGGGTGAACGGGAACTCCCCCGGATAGCCGATCCGCTCGAAGTCCTCGACGGCCGACTCGTCAGCGGGCCCGTAGACGGGGGCCACCTCGACGCCCGACAGGGTCGTGAAGTCGGCGTCGCGCACCCTGCCCGCGGCCAGCGCCGCGTCGTACCGCTGCTGCCACCGCTGCCCGGCATCGGTTCCCATGGCCAGATAGTAGGACGTCCAACTATCTGGCGTCGATCATCCGGCGGGGGTGGCGTCCCCTGCCACGTCCCCGGCGCCCAGCCGCACCCGGCGCAGGACCTCGAAGAGCGTGGCGCGCTCGTCCTCGGGCAGGTCGGCGAGGCCGAAGTCGAGATCGGTGAGCGCCTTCGTGGCCACCTCGACGACGTCCCGGCCGGCGTCGGTGATCCCGGCCAGGACCCCGCGGCCGTCGTCCGGGTTGGGACGCCGGCGCACGTAGCCGGCGGCCACCAGCCGGTCGATCGCGTTCGTGACGCTCGTCGGGTGCACCATCAGCCGGCTGCCGATCACCTTGAGCGGCAGCTCGCCCGTGCGGCTGAACGTGAGCAGGACCAGGACCTCGTAGCGGGCGAAGGTCAGCGCGTGCGGCTTGAGGACCTCGTCGAACCGAGCGAGCAGGATCTGCTGGACGCGGAAGACGCTCGTCGCGGCCCGCATGGCCGAGGCCGGGCCGAACCGCTGCTCCCACGTCCGACCGGCCCGCTCGATCGGGTCGAAGGGCAGCCCCAGCGGTCGCACCATGCGGAGAACGCTACCGGTGCCGCAGGGGCGCTCCCGCCGCCGAGTGGTGGGTTGCCGTCGTCATCGGCCCCGGATGACGACAGCAACCCGACAGCCGGGGCGCGAAGCGTGACCCGGTCCACATCCAGGCCCGTATTCCCGCAGCTGGCGCGAGATGTCGCCGAGTCGACGACTCGACATGGCGACTCCGCTGTTGTGGTCGCCATGATCGCTTCGTACGGTCGAGATGCCGGCCGGGTGGTCGTCGCCCGACGAGGGTGGCCCCGGTCCCGGTACCGCCGCAGTCCCGGAGCGGTGCGCCCACGAGGGCCCGTCCGGTGAGCGAGCGCGATCAGCTCCCAGCCCCCAGCGCAGGTGTGCTGCGCCGTGCCCGCGGCGGGCGAACGGAAGGAGAGCTCCCACCCGTGGGAACCACTCAGCCGACCCTGGACGCCTACCGACTCCGCAGCACCGGCCACCGCCCCCTCCGCCGGCTCGGCGCGGGCCTGCTCACCGGTGCCGCCGCCTCGCTGACGATCGTGCTGTCGCCGGTCACCGCCACGGCCGCCGAGCCCACGCCGGCGGCGACGAGCTCCACCGCGCCGACCGCCGCCGCGCAGACCGCGATCGACACCGCACGGGCCCAGGTCGGCAAGCCGTACGAGTACGGCGGCAGCGGCCCCGACAGCTACGACTGCTCGGGCCTGACCAGCTACGCCTACCGCTCGGCCGGGATCGAGCTGCCGCGGCGGAGCGCCGACCAGGCGAACGTGGGCACCCCGGTCGCCCGCGCCGACCTGCAGCCCGGTGACCTCGTCTTCTACTACGAGCCGATCAGCCACGTCGGCATCTACGTGGGCGACAACCAGATCGTCCACGCTGGCACCGAGTCGACCGGCGTCGAGTACACGACCGTCGACATGGAGGGCTACAACACCGCCCGCCGCATCGCCTGAGTCCCGCTGCGCCCCCCTCAGCGCACAGCGGGGCGCAGCGGCGGGACCTCCCGCACGCCGAACACCTCGCGCAGGGCCACCCGCGCGGCGTTGTCACCGCACTGGCCGTGGACGGCGGGCCCCGGCGGGGTCGCGGCGGACGCGAGGTAGACGCCCTTCACCGGCGTCTTGTAGGTGTTCCAGCGCGGCACCGGGCGGGCCAGCATCTGCCGCAGGGTCGCCTGGCCGTTGGAGATGTCGCCGCCGAGGTAGCTCGGGTTCCACTGCTCCATCGCGACGGCGTTCTTCGTGTACCGCTCGACCACCGTGTCCCGGAACCCGGGCGCGAACCGCTCGATCTGGTTCTCGATGGCCTCGGTCATGTCGACGTCGGCCCCGTGGGGCACGTGCACGTACGCCCAGAAGATGTGCCCGCCCTCGGGCGCCCGCGTCGGGTCGGGGACGGTCGGCTGGACGGCGAGCACGTAGGGCTTGTCGGTGATCCGGCCCTCGTTGGGCGCCCGCTCCCCGGCGATGGTCTCGTCGAGGTTCCCCGCGACGTGGATGGTGCCCGCCCGGCGGACGTCGGGGTTGGTCCACGGCACCGGCTCCGACAGGATCCAGTCGATCTTGAACACGCCGGCGCCGTGCTTGTACCGCCGCACCCACCGGCGGTAGCCCTCGTTCACCCGGTCCCCAGCCATGCCCACGAACGCCTCCGGGGTGGTGTTGAGCAGCACCGCGGGAACACCGTCGAACTCGCGCAGGTCGGTGACGTGGTGCCCGGTGACCACCTCGCCGCCCTGCTCCTCGAGCGCCCGGACCATGGCATCGGCGAGCTTCTGCGACCCGCCCTCGATCAGCGGCCAGCCGGCGTGGTGGGACAGCATCGTCAGGAGCATCCCGAGCGCCGAGGTCAGCGGCTGGGTCAGGTCGAGCATCCCGTGCGCAGCGGCACCGCCCAGCAGGGCCTGCGCCTCCTCGGTGTCGAAGTACCGGTGGGCCAGCCACCGCACGTTGGGCAGCCCGTTGAGCCCGAAGTGGGCGATCTGCAGCGGGCTGCGGGTGGGCAGCCGGCGCAGCTTGCTGGTCAGGAAGAAGTCGACGACGTCGGTGCCGTGCTCGACCAGCGGTCCGAACAGCCGCCGGTACGCGGCGGCGTCCTCCCCGAGCCTCGCGGCGGTGTCCTCGAGCGAGCGCATCGAGATCGAGGCCCGCCCGCCGTCCAGCGGATGGGCGTAGTTGACCTCCGGCTGGACCAGCCGCACGCCCCGGCTCTCCGGGTCGAACTCCCGGAAGAACGGCGCGGCGGCGGCCATCGGCTGCACGATCGAGCAGACGTCGTGGAAGTAGCCGGGGCGCATCAGCTCCTCGGTGCGCATCCCGCCGCCCGGGCGCTCGGCCGCCTCGACGACCTGGACCCGCAGGCCCGCCGCGGAGAGGCGCAGGGCGGCGGCCAGCCCGTTCGGCCCCGCTCCGACGACGACGGCGTCAGCCTTGCCGTTCAACGTTGTAGCCCGTTCACCCACCCATCCTCGCGGTGCGGCGACGGACCTGCGCGTTCAGAGCTGGTCGAGCAGCTCGTCCGCGGCGCGGTAGGGGTCGGTCTCCCCCGCGACGACCCGGTCGGCCAGCGCCCCCAGCGCCGCCGAGCCGTGGACGTCGCCCATGCGCTCGCGCAGCGACGCCAGCGCGATGGCCTCGATCTCGCGCGCGGCCCGCTCGGTGCGCCGCCGCTGCCCCTCGCCGGAGGACTCCAGCCACTCGCGGTGCGCCTCGATCTTCTCCAGCACCTGGTCGACGCCGTTGTCGGTGTCGCGGCTGGCGACTGTCTTCACGATCGGCGGCCGCCAGTGCCCGGCCGCGGAGTGCCGGCCGCCCAGCGACAGCATGTAGCGGAGATCGCGCACCGTCTGGTCCGCGCCGTCCCGGTCGGCCTTGTTCACCACGAAGACGTCGGCGACCTCGAGGATCCCGGCCTTCGCCGCCTGGATGCCGTCGCCCATCCCGGGGGCCACGAGCACCAGCGTGGTGTCGGCCAGCGAGGCGATCTCGAGCTCCGACTGGCCGACGCCGACCGTCTCGATGAGGACGACGTCGCAGCCGGCGGCGTCGAGGACGCGCAGCGCCTGGGGGGTCGCCCAGGAGAGCCCGCCCAGGTGCCCGCGGGAGGCCATGGAGCGGATGTAGACGCCGCTATCGCCGGCGTGGTCCTGCATCCGTACCCGGTCGCCCAGCAGGGCGCCGCCGGAGAAGGGGGACGACGGGTCGACCGCGAGCACGCCGACCCGCTTGCCGGCCGCCCGCAGCGCGCGCACGAGCGCCGTCGTCGACGTCGACTTGCCGACGCCCGGCGAGCCGGTCAGGCCCAGCACCTGGGCGTGGCCCGTGTGGGGCGCCAGCGCCGCCGCCACCTCGCGCAGCGCGGGGCTGGCGTCCTCGACGAGCGAGATCAGCCGCGCCACCGAGCGGGCGTCGCCCTCGCGGGCGCGCTCGACGAGGGTCGGGACGTCAGCGGCACGGCGCCCCCGCCGCCCGGTCGGGGCGGCGGGGGCGTCCGTCTGGACGGCGAGTCCGTCCGAAGTCACGCCTTGGCGGGCACGTGCAGGATCAGGGCGTCGCCCTGGCCACCGCCGCCGCACAGGGCCGCGGCGCCGACGCCGCCACCGCGACGACGGAGCTCGAGCGCCAGGTCGAGCACGATGCGCGCACCGCTCATCCCGACCGGGTGGCCGAGGGCGATGGCGCCGCCGTTGGGGTTGACCTTCTCCGGGTCGATGCCGAGCTCGCGGGTGGAGACGATGCCGACCGCGGCGAAGGCCTCGTTCAGCTCGACGACGTCGAGGTCCTTGGGGTCGATGCCCTCGCGGGCGCAGGCCTTCTGGATGGCCCGCGACGGCTGGCTCTGCAGCGTGGCGTCCGGACCGGCGACGACGCCGTGCGCGCCGATCTCGGCGAGCACCGTGCAGCCGAGCTCGGCGGCCTTCTCGGCGCTCATGACCACGACCGCGCAGGCGCCGTCCGAGATCTGCGACGCGGTGCCGGCGGTGATCGTGCCGTCCTTCGCGAAGGCGGGCTTGAGCTTCGAGAGGCTCTCGGCCGTCGTGTCCGGCCGGATGCCCTCGTCCTCCTTGAACTCGATCGGGTCGCCCTTGCGCTGCGGGATGAGGACCGGGGTGACCTCCTCGTCGAAGATCCCGTTCTTCCACGCCCGGGCGGCCTTCTGGTGGCTGGCCGCGGCGAACTCGTCCTGCTCCTCGCGGGTCAGGTCGTAGCGGCTGTTGGCCTGCTCGGTCAGGACGCCCATGGCCACCTGGTCGAAGGTGTCGGACAGGCCGTCGTGCGCCATGGCGTCGACGAGCTTGGTGTCGCCGTACTTCGTGCCGGTGCGGGAGTTGGCCAGCAGGTGCGGCGCCTGGGTCATCGACTCCATGCCGCCGGCGACGACGACGTCGAACTCGCCGGCGCGGATCAGCTGGTCGGCCAGGGCGATCGCGTCGAGGCCGGAGAGGCAGACCTTGTTCAGCGTGAACGACGGCACCGACATCGGGATGCCGCCGGCGACCGCGGCGGGCCGGGCCGGGTTCTGGCCGGCGCCGGCCTGGATGACCTGGCCCATGATCACGTAGTCGACCTGGTCGCCGGAGATGCCGGCCCGCTCGAGCGCCGCCTTGATGGCGACGCCGCCGAGGTCGGCCGCGGAGAAGTCCTTCAGCGAGCCGAGCAGCCGGCCCATGGGCGTACGGGCGCCGCTGACGATGACGGAGCGGGACATTGCTGCCTCCAGTACCGGGCCGCCGCCGTTGGCGGCCGTGTCGTGTGCAGATCTGTGGCATGAGGATAGGGCGCCCTGAGCAACGAGCCACCCCGCGTCCGGGCTCGTCCACCCGGGGGTGAACCCCGCCACATCGATGTGACGTCTGAGACGTCTGGCGGCAGGATGCCCCGCGTGACCAACGAGACGCGTGCCGGGCTGCCCGGCGAGCTGTTCACGACGATCGACCACGTCGGCATCGCCGTCCCGGACCTGGACGAGGCCATCGCCTTCTACGCGCAGGCCTTCGGTGTCCAGTCGGTGCACGAGGAGACCAACGAGGAGCAGGGGGTCCGCGAGGCCATGCTCGCCGTGGGCAACGGGGACACGCGGATCCAGCTGCTGGCGCCGCTCACGCCCGAGTCGACGATCGCGAAGTTCATCGGGCGGTCCGGCCCGGGCCTGCAGCAGCTGGCCTTCCGGGTGGAGGACGTCGAGGCCGTTAGCGCGACCCTGCGCGAGCGGGGCCTGCGCCTGCTCTACGACGAGCCCAAGCGCGGCACGGCCGACAGCCGGGTCAACTTCATCCACCCGAAGGACGCCGGGGGCGTGCTCGTGGAGCTCGTCCAGCCCGCCGCTGGGCACTGACAATTACTCACCAGTAACATCCGCTCGACGCACCGCCCTACCGAGCCGACGAAGACCCGGGAGTTCGCGTGAACGAGATCAGGGACGCCATCCTCGCCGACCAGCTGGATGCCGTTGCAGGACTGGCGGTGCCGGAGTCCTACCGCGCCGTCGTCGTCCGCAAGGACGAGCAGGACATGTTCCAGGGCATGGCCACCAAGGAGAAGGACCCGCGCAAGTCGCTGCACGTGCAGGAGGTGGCGACGCCGGAGCTCGGACCGGGTGAGGCGATCGTCGCCGTCATGGCGTCGTCGGTGAACTACAACACCGTCTGGACGTCGATCTTCGAGCCGGTCTCCACCTTCGGCTTCCTGGAGCGCTACGGCCGGGTGTCCGAGCTGACCAAGCGGCACGACCTGCCCTACCACGTCGTCGGCTCCGACTTGGCCGGCGTCGTCCTCAAGGTCGGGCCGGGCGTGAACAAGTGGAAGCCCGGCGACGAGGTCGTGGCCCACTGCCTGTCGGTCGAGCTCGAGGACCCGGCCGGCCACGACGACACGATGATGGACCCGCAGCAGCGGATCTGGGGCTTCGAGACCAACTTCGGCGGCCTGGCCGAGCTCGCCCTGGTGAAGAGCAACCAGCTCATGCCCAAGCCCGGCCACCTCTCGTGGGAGGAGGCCGCGGCACCCGGGCTGGTCAACTCGACCGCCTACCGCCAGCTGGTCAGCCGCAACGGCGCCAACATGAAGCAGGGCGACACGGTCCTCATCTGGGGCGCCTCCGGCGGCCTGGGCTCGTACGCCACCCAGATGGCGCTCAACGGCGGGGCCATCCCGGTCTGCGTCGTGAGCAGCCCGGAGAAGGCCGAGATCGTCCGGAAGATGGGCGCGGAGCTGATCATCGACAGGTCCGCGGAGCAGTACAAGTTCTGGAAGGACGAGGACACCCAGGACCCCAAGGAGTGGCAGCGCCTGGGGAAGAAGATCCGCGAGCTGACCGGCGGCGAGGACGTCGACATCGTCTTCGAGCACCCCGGCCGGGAGACCTTTGGCGCCAGCGTCTACGTGGCCAAGAAGGGCGGCACGGTGGTCACCTGCGCCTCGACCACCGGGTACATGCACCAGTACGACAACCGGTACCTGTGGATGAACCTGAAGAAGATCCTCAGCTCCCACTTCGCCAACTACAAGGAGGCGTGGGAGGCCAACCGGCTGATCGACAAGGGCCTCATCCACCCGACCCTGTCGAAGGTGTACCCGATGGAGGAGGTCGGCCAGGCAGCCCTCGACGTCCACCGCAACGCCCACCAGGGCAAGGTCGGCGTCCTCACCCTCGCCCCCGAGGAGGGGCTGGGCGTCAAGGACGCCGAGAAGCGCGCGAAGCACATCGACGCGATCAACCGCTTCCGCGGGGTGTGAAAAGGACCCCCTCGCCCCCCGGCACTCGCACGCTCGCGCCGGGGCCCTGCGAGGGGGCCGCTCCAGAACCGCACCAGGGGCCCGGTCGCAGGTTGCGGCCGGGCCCCGCGGCGTTGCACAGCCGTCCCACTGGCACCGAGATCCCGACGACACGCTGACGAGCCCCGCACCTTCTGCGAGGATGGAGACATGAGCGATCCCCGCCGCGACCTGCTGCCGATCCACGAGGCCCAGCACTCGTTCGACGTGGTCCTGCGGGGTTATGACCGCAACCAGGTGGCGGAGACGATCGAGCGGCTGGAGGCCGACTTCCGGATCGCCATCGCCGACCGCGACGCGGCCGTCAACCGCTCCGCCGACCTGGCCGGTCAGCTCTCCGCGCTGCACGGCGAGATCGAGTCGCTGCGCCGCAAGGCCGCCACCGCCTCGGCGCCGACCTTCGAGAACATCAGCGAGCGCATCCAGCACATGCTGCAGCTCGCCGAGGAGGAGGCCGGCGAGATCCGCCGCGCCGCCGAGCTCGACGCCCAGGCCGTCCGCGAGCAGACGGCGGCCGAGGAGCGGGCGCTGCTGGAGCGGCACGCCGCCGGTCAGGCGGAGGTCGAGCGGATGCTCGCCGAGGCCCGCCAGAACGCCGAGCAGATCATGCAGAAGGCCCAGCAGCGCGCCGACGAGCTCGTGGCCAAGGCCCAGGAGCGGGTCGCCCGCCTCGACGCCGAGTCGCAGGCGCGCCGGGCCAAGGTCGAGGAGGACTTCGAGATCGCGCAGCGTGCGCGACGCGCCGAGGCCGCCGCGCAGGAGGAGGAGCGCGAGCGCGTCTCCACCCAGGCCGCGCGCCAGCGCATCGCGACCGCGGAGCAGCACGCCGCCCAGCTCATCGCCGAGGCGGAGGCCAAGGCCGAGGCGATCCGCGACGTCCGGGACGAGCTCACCAGCCGCCTGCTGGCCGCCCGTCAGCTGCTCACCACGCTGCCGGACCTCTCCGACCGCCCCCAGCAGCCCGCCCCGCAGCAGTCGACGCCTCAGCAGCCGGCCTCCCAGCAGCCCGCGGCGCAGCAGCCGGCCACGTCGGCCCAGGGCTCGGGGACGACGTCGAGCGAGGCCGCCCCGAGCAGCGCACCGGCCGCCGGCAGCTCTCCCGCCGCCACCCCCGCGCGCGAGACCGAGCGACGTCCCTCGCCCACCCCGTCGACGACGACCGCGCCCACCACCGCTCCCCAGAGCACGACCGCCCGCGGTGAGGGCGAGGCCGCCGCGGCCCGTCAGCCCACGCGGACCGAGCCGGCGACGCGCCAGCTGCCGATGCCGCCGCGCCCCGGAACCGGCGCCACCCCGGTGCAGGGGCCGCCGACCCAGGCGATCGACCAGCCGGTGAGCCAGGGGCGTTCCTGAGCCCAGACGCACGACCGGCAGCCCGCCCGTCGCCGGACCGCACGGTCCGGTCGGCGCGCGGGCTGTTCGTCGTCGTGGTGGGCCTGCTGTGGTCGTCCCTCGGCATGCCCGTGGCGGGCGCGGAGGACGACGGGCAGCTGAGGTTCGCCCACCTCTCCCCCGACACCCCGGCCGTGGACGTCGCGATCGCTCCCCTGCCGCCGGACCGCACCGGGCCGCTGACCGACCCGGGTGAGGACGCCACGACCGGCCTGGGCTACGGCGCGGTCAGCGCTCCCGTCGACCTCCCCGCCGGCAGCTACGCGGTCAGCGTGCGCGCCGCGGGGACCGGTCGCACCGTGCCCCCTGCCCTGTCGGCGCGGGTCGACGTGCCGGCCGGCGGCGCCCGGACTGTGACCCTCACCGGCGCGTTCGCCGACCTCCGGGTCGCCGCCCTCGACGACGACCTGTCCGCTCCCCCGCCGGGCTCCGCACGGGTCCGCGTGCTCGCGGCGGCCGGCAGCGTCCCGTCGCTGGACGTCACGCTGAGCGGTGGACCGGCGCTCGCGTCCGCCCTGTCGTTCGGCGCCGCCGCCGAGCCGCGGACGGTGCCCGCCGGCCCGGCGACCCTGCTCGTGGGGGACGCGGAGCCGGTCCCGGTGTCCTTCGCGGCGGGGTCCGTCGTCACCGTCCTCGTCCTCGACCAGGAGGACGGAGGACTCGTCGTCCGCCCGGTCGTCGACGCCGCCGGACCGGCGGTCGTGCCCGCCGGTGCGGTCGAGGCGGGCACCGGCGACCTCCGTCGCGGCCCTGCACCGCTCGCCCTCGCCCTCGCCGCCACGGCCGGGCTGGCCGCCGCCGGCCGGCGGGGCAGGGTCCTGCTCGTCGCCACCGGGCTGGCCGCCGTCACGGGCGTGACCACGCCGGCCCTCGCCGTGGAGCCCGCCACCACGGCGCCGGCCCACCCGGCCGTGGCGGTGGCTCCGGTCGGCTTCCCCGCCGCCCCCGTCCACCTCAGCGTCCCCGACGCCGGTGTGGACGCCGCGCTCACGGCGGCGGGCCTCGATCCTGCCGGCGCGCTGGTGCCGCCCGCCGACGCGGCGGTGGCGGGCTGGTACACCGGCGGCCCGCTGCCCGGCCTCCCCGGTCCCGCGGTCATCGCCGGGCACGTCGACTGGGCGGGAGCCCCGGGGGTGTTCTCGCGGATCGGCGACCTGCGGCCCGGCGCCGAGATCGTCGTGGGCAGGGTGGACGGCGGCACCGCGCGCTTCGCGGTGACGCGGGTCGTCACCCGGCCGAAGACCGACTTCCCGGCCGACGAGGTGTACGCGCCGACCGCCGGCGCGGAGCTGCGGCTCATCACGTGCGGCGGCTCGTTCGACCGCGCAGCGGGCAGCTACGAGGACAACGTGGTGGTGTTCGCCGAGTCCGTGGGCTGACTCAGCGGCGGCGGTCGCGCGCCCGCCAGCAGGTGGTGTGCCAGTGCCGGCGCAGGTCGGCCGCCGACTCGGTGTCCCACGGGTCCAGGTCGGAGTCGCGGGCGTAGGCCGCCCACGTCACCACGTGCGGCGTCCCGGGGCGGATCTCCTGGTCGCAGCCCGGGCAGCGGTAGGTCTTCCCGGTCGCGGCCCCGGTGACGGCGCGGACCACCCAGTCGCCGCCCGCCGCCTGCTCGACCTGCTCGGTGCGGCGGACCGGCTCGCGACCCGACGGTCGGGAGCCGGTCCGGGGACGGCGACGGGGCACCCGGTCAGCGGCTGGCGTAGTCCCGGAACCCGCGGCCGGTCTTGCGGCCCAGGTAGCCGGCGGTCACCAGGTGCTCGAGCAGCGGAGCCGGCGCGAAGCCGGGCTCCCGGAACTCGATGTAGAGCTCGCGCTCGATGGCCAGCGACACGTCCAGGCCGACGACGTCGAGCAGCTCGAACGGCCCCATCGGGTACCCGCAGCCCACCTTCATGGCGGCGTCGATGTCGTCGGCCGTGGCGTAGTGCGCCTCGAGCATCTTCACCGCGTCGTTCAGGTACGGGAAGAGCAGGGCGTTGACGATGAAGCCGGCCCGGTCGGTGCAGGCGACGGCGTGCTTGCCCAGCTGCGCGCTGACCGCGTGCGCGGTGGCGGCGACGTCGGGGGCGGTCGAGATCGTGGAGACGATCTCGACCAGCTTCATCACCTGGGCCGGGTTGAAGAAGTGCATGCCGACGACGTCGGCCGGGCGGCCGCTGGCCTTGGCGCACTCGATGACCGGCAGGCTGGACGTCGTGGTCGCGAGGACCGCGCCCGGCTTGGCGATCTCGCCGAGGTTGGCGAACAGCGCCTCCTTGACCGGCAGCGACTCGACGACGGCCTCGATGATGAGGTCGCGGTCGGCCAGCTCGTCCAGCGACGTCGTCCCGCCGACCCGGGCCAGGATCTCGTCCTTGGCAGCCTCGTCCAGGCGGCCGCGCACGACCTGCTTGTCGAGGGACTTGGTGAGCGCCGTGGTGACGGCCTCGACCTTCTCCGGCGTGCGGGCCACGAACCGGACGTCGTAGCCGCCCTTGGCGACGACCTCGATGATGCCGGTGGCCATGGTGCCCGAGCCGATGACACCCACGGTCCGCACCTCGCGGGCCCCCTCGGCCGCACCGCCGACGGCCGGCGTCGCGGCGTCGTCGACGACCTCGGCGGAGCCTTCCTCGGCGTAGGTGTAGAAGCCGCGACCGGACTTCCGGCCCAGCAGCCCGGCGGTCATCATCTGCTTGATGATCGGGCTGGGCGCGTGCAGCCGGTTGCGCGACTGCTTGTACATCGTGTCGAGGATCTCGTAGGCGGTGTCGATGCCGATGAGGTCCATCAGCGCGAGCGGGCCCATCGGCAGGCCGCAGCCCAGCCGCATGGCCGCGTCGATGTCCTCGCGCGTCGCGTAGCGGTTCTCGTACATCGAGACCGCGTGGTTGAGGTAGCCGAACAGCAGCGCGTTGGCGATGAAGCCGGCGCGGTCGCCGATGGTGACGTCGACCTTGCCCAGCCGCTCGGCCAGCGCCTCGACGTCCTCGACGACCGAGGGCTCGGTGACGACGGTCTGCACGACCTCGACCAGCTTCATGACCGGCGCCGGGTTGAAGAAGTGCATCCCGATGACCTTGCTCGGGCGGCCGGTGACCACCGAGAGCTCGGTGACCGAGAGGCTCGAGGTGTTGGTGGCCAGGATCGTGTCCGGGGCGCAGATCTTGTCCAGCTGGGTGAAGACCTCGGCCTTGAGCTCCATGCGCTCCGGCACGGCCTCGATGACCAGCTCGGCGTCGGCCAGGTCCTCCAGCGAGGTGCTGAAGCGGATCCGCTCGAAGATGGCGTCCCGGTCGGCCGGGTCGAGCTTGCCGCGGGCGACGGCCCGGTCGGTGGACTGCTCGACGTGGCCGCGGCCGCGGGCCAGCGCCTCGTCGGTGACCTCCACGGCGGTGACCGACAGGCCCGCCCGCGCGAGCACCTCGGCGATGCCGGCACCCATGGTGCCCAGCCCCACGACGCCGACCTCGTTCAGTTCCCTGGCCACGTTGCCATCTCCTCCCACCGCCGGTGATCGCGGGCAGTCTCTCACCCCGCGCGCGGCGGCGCTCCGCGGGCCTACCGACCGGTAACTTCAGCCCCGGTCGAGCCGGCGCACCGCGTCGCCCACCGGGGTGCGCTCCGTGGCGCGCAGCAGCTCCAGGGCGGCGGGCATGGGGAACGGCGGTGCGAGCGCCACCCGGGCCAGGCCCGTGGCGTAGCGGTCGAGCAGGCGTTCCGTGGCTGCTGCCGCATCCGGGGGCTGCCGGGCCAGCAGCTCGGCGGCCTCCCACGCCTGGCTGCGCGCTCGCACGATGTCGAAGCCGATCACGGCCTCGTCCAGCCGGCCGAGGACGACGTCGAGGACGCCGAACATCGGCGACAGGTCGGCGACCGCCTCCTGCACGTCGGCCAGGGTGGCCACGAGGATGTCGTTCACCCGGTGGAAGTCGCCTTCGAGCTCCACGATGCCCGCGCCCGGGCAGGTGCGTGCGGCCGCCACCGCGAGATCCAGGTTGATGTGCGCGTTGACGCCCAGGACCAGGTGCTGGACGAGGACGGGGCCGGGTTCGTCCGCCGCACGGAACGCCGCCCGCCAGCTGCGGCTGATCTCCGCGCCGGCCCGCCAGCCGCGCAGGGCGTCCAGGTAGCGCCCGGCGAACGTGGCGTCGAGCCGGTCCATCCGCTCACCGTCGTCGAAGTCGCCGCGTTCGATCCCGCGGGCGACGGCCAGCGTGACCTGCCGGTAGAGGGCCGCGAAGTACCCGACGCGGTCACCGGTCCGCGCCGCGTCGTCCACCACCTCCCGGAAGGCGGCGAGGACGTCCTCGACGGAACGGAGGTGCGGCGTCGCGGTGGTCACGGCAGAAGCGTGGCCACCGCGCGTCCCGCGGACCAGGGGTCCGCGCGTGCGCTCAGAAGAGGCGCTGCGACGGGTCGTCGGTGCCCTTGAGGACGGCGTAGTCGACGGTCACGCAGTCGATGCCGCGGTCCTGGGCGAGCACCCGCGCCTGCGGCTTGATCTCCTGCGCGGCGAACACGCCCTTGACCGGCGCGAGCAGCGGGTCGCGGTTGAGCAGCTCGAGGTAGCGGGTCAGCTGCTCGACGCCGTCGATCTCGCCGCGGCGCTTGATCTCCACGGCGACCACCGCGCCCGACGCGTCCCGGCAGAGCAGGTCGACCGGTCCGATGGCCGTCGGGTACTCGCGCCGGACGAGCGACCAGCCCTGGCCGAAGGTCTCCACGTGCAGGGCGAGCAGGCGCTGCAGCTCGGCCTCGACGCCGTCCTTCTGCAGGCCCGGGTCGACGCCGAGGTCGTGGGAGTGCTCGTGCTCGACGGCCTCGATGGTGATGATCAGCTGCTCACCGGCCTTGTTGGTGACCGTCCACGTGCCGGCCCCGTCGCTGACGTCCTCCTTGAGCGTGCACGGCGGGGTCATCCAGTTCAGCGGCTTGTAGGCCCGGTCGTCGGCGTGGATGGACACCGAGCCGTCGGCCTTGACCAGCAGCAGGCGGGTCGCCATCGGCAGGTGGGCGGTGAGCCGCCCGATGTAATCGACGGAGCAGCGGGCGATGACCAGGCGCACGGGGCCCGACGCTACCGCGCGCGGGAACCTCGCCCGCGGCCCCGTCGTCGGAGGGGCATGACGATCACGCGGCTCGCCGGACCGGGCGTCGCGGCTCTCCTGGTGCTCGGCCTCACCGGGTGCGCCGAGCGCGGCGCTGCGGGCAGCCCGGCCCCCTCGTCGGCGCCTCCAGCGGTCCCGGCCGACGACGGCCTGGTGCTGCGGGTGGAGCACACCGGGGGCTTCGTCACACCGTCGACGACGCTCGGCCGGCTGCCGCTGGTGAGCGTGTACGCCGACGGACGCGTCGTCACCGAGGGGCCGGTGCCGGCCATCTACCCCGGCCCCGCCCTGCCGAACGTGCAGGTCGCCGAGCTCGATGCCGCGGGGGTCCAGGGTCTCGTGGAACAGGCCGTGGCCGCCGGCGTCACCGACGACGCCGACCTCGGCACGCCCCCGGTAGCCGACGCGCCCTCCACCCGCTTCACGCTGGTGACGAGCGAGGGCGTGCACGAGCGCGAGGTGTACGCGCTCTGGGAGACGCCACCCGAGGGCAGCGGCCTGACGCCCGAGCAGGAGGATGCGCGCGGCCGGCTGAGCGACCTCCTGTCGTCGCTCACCGACGCCGGCGGCGCGGACACCTCCTCCTACCTGCCGGAGTCGGTCGCCGCCGTCGTCACCCCGTGGGTCGACCCCGGTGACGGGCTCGTGCAGCCGGAGCTCCCCTGGGCCGGTCCGGCACTGCCCGGGGAGCCGACGAGCGGTCCGCCCGACGTCAGCTGCGTGACGGCGACGGGCGCGGATGCGCAGCGCCTGCTCGAGGCGGCCCAGGGAGCGAACGCCGCCACCCCGTGGACCACCGGCGACGGGCTGCGCTGGTCGGTCACCTTCCGCCCGCTGTTGCCCGACGAGACCGGCTGCGCCGACCTCGGGTCCTGAGACGACGACCGGCCCGGCCCTCCGAGGAGGACCGGGCCGGCCGGGTGCGGGTGCGTGCTTACGCGGTGACGGGCTCGGGCCGGCGTAGGTCGGCGTCGACGCCCTCGCGCTCCTCCACCCGGGCGAGCGGGTCGATCGTGGAGGTCGACCGGTAGCGCTCGACGTCGAGGATGCCCTCGCGCTTGGCCACGATGGTCGGCACGAGCGCCTGGCCCGCGACGTTCACCGCGGTGCGGCCCATGTCGAGGATCGGGTCGATCGCCAGGAGCAGACCCACGCCGGCCAGCGGCAGGCCGAGCGTCGACAGCGTGAGGGTCAGCATGACCACCGCGCCGGTGACGCCGGCGGTCGCCGCCGAGCCGATGACCGAGACGAGCGCGATCAGCAGGTAGTCGGTGATCGACAGGTCCACGCCGAAGAACTGGGCCACGAAGATCGCCGCCAGCGCCGGGTAGATCGCGGCGCAGCCGTCCATCTTCGTCGTCGCGCCCAGCGGCACGGCGAAGGACGCGTAGGACCGCGGGACGCCGAGGTTCTGCTCGGTCACGCGCTCGGTCACCGGCAGGGTGCCGACGGACGAGCGGGACACGAACGCCAGCTGGATGGCCGGCCAGGCGCCCGCGAAGTACCGCAGCGGCGAGAGGCCG
Source organism: Blastococcus sp. SYSU D00922 (assembly GCF_054050495.1). Lineage (NCBI taxonomy): Bacteria > Bacillati > Actinomycetota > Actinomycetes > Geodermatophilales > Geodermatophilaceae > Blastococcus > Blastococcus sp. SYSU D00922. The sequence continues at coordinate 72,659 of NZ_JBJGZL010000005.1, read as the reverse complement.
TGCAGGCGCAGCAGCACCGGGTAGACGACGAACAGCACCAGCGCGAGGCCGATGTAGACGGCGCCCGCGAAGACGCCCAGCGAACCGAGGGAGTCCCAGCCGTAGCTGGCCACGGCGTTGCCGATCAGGCCGACGGTGCCCAGCGGCGCGAGCAGGATGACCCACCACAGCACCTTCTGGACGATGGCCAGGGCGGAGCGCACGAAGCCGAGGAACGGCTCGGCCGCCTCGCCGACCTTGAGCGCCGCGATGCCGATGGCGACCGCGATGACGATCAGCTGCAGCACGTTGAACGACAGACCGACCGAGCCGTCGTCGCCGGCCGACGCCTGCAGGCCGAGGATGTTGCCGGGCACGAGGCCGTTGAGGAAGTCCCACCAGCCGCCGGTGGTCCCGACGTCCTGGGCGCTCGCGGCGTCGACGGAGCTGTTGCGGCCGGGCTCGGTGAGCAGCCCCAGGCCGATGCCGATGCCGACGGCGATCAGCGCGGTGATGGCGAACCAGAGCAGCGTCTGACCGGCCAGGCGGGCGGCGTTGGAGACCTGCTTGAGGTTGGCGATGCTGACGATCACCGCGGTGACGATGAGCGCGGGGACCAGCGTCTTCAGCAGCGTCACGAAGGTGCTGCCGATGGTCTGCAGGGTGCTGGTCAGCCAGTTGGGCGAGCCGTCGGAGACGGGGCCCATCTCACGGGCGACGAAGCCGAGGGCGACGCCCACGACGAGGGCGAGGAGTACCTGCGCCGCGAAGGGCACGCGGCGGAGTCGAGCGAGCACGACGAAGAGGGCCTTTCGAGGGTTCGGGAGAGGAGGAGACGAGCGGCGGCCGGCGTCAACAGCCGGCGGTCGTCATCCGTCCGAAGTCGAGGGCCCGCCGACGCGTGAGGCCCCACAGGTTCTGCACAGGTAGGGCAATGCGCGCACGCCCGACCGTCATCCCGCTGTGTCGGGACTCACGGGTTCAGTCGGTCCAGACGGGCGGGCGCTTCTCCAGGAAGGCGGCCATGCCCTCCCGGGCGCCGTCGAGCTGGCTCGCGGCGGCCATGACCTCGACGGCGGTCGCGTAGGCGTCCCGCTCGGGACGGTCCAGCTGCGCGTACATCGTCTGCTTGCCCCACGCCTTGCTCGCCCGCGAACCCCGCGTGGCGCGCGCCAGCAGCTCGTCCACCGCCGCGTCCAGCTCCGCGTCGGGCACCACTCGGTTGACCAGGCCCCAGTCCAGCGCCGTCCGGGCGTCGATGACGTCGCCGGTGAGCGCGAGCTCCATGGCGCGCTTGCGTCCGACGTTGCGGGCGATCGCGACCATCGGCGTGTGGCAGAACCAGCCGCCCTTGCCGCCGGGGGCGGCGAACCCGGCCGACTCGGCCGCGACGGCCAGGTCGCACGAGGCGACGAGCTGGCAGCCGGCCGCGGTGGCCAGCGCGTGCACGCGGGCCACCACCACCTGCGGCACCTGCTGGATGGTCCCCATCAGGTCGGTGCACAGCTGCAGCAGGCTCCGCACCTCGGCGACCGGCTTGCCCGCGACGTCGGCGAAGTCGTGCCCGGCGCTGAAGACCGGGCCCTCGCCGCCCAGCACGATGCCGGTGGCGTCGCTCTCGCCGGCCTCCGTCACCGCCGCGAGCAGCTGGGTCAGGTGCTCCCGGGAGAGCGCGTTGCGGCGCGCCGCCCGCACCATCGTGATGCGGACGACGTCGCCGTCGCGCTCGACCCGGGGGGCGCCGTCAGCCATGGCCCGACGCTAGCCGGATCAGGCCGGGGCGGGCACCTTCTCCTCGTCCGGGTGGGCGGGGAGGTCATGGGCCTCGCGGATCACGTCCACGACCTGGCCCATGATGTCGGTGAGGCCGAAGTCCTTGGGCGTGAAGACGCGGGCCACCCCGAGCTCGCGCAGCCTGCGGGCGTCGCTGTCGGGGATGATCCCGCCGACGACCACCGGGACGTCGTCCAGCCCGGCGTCGGCCAGGCCCTTCAGCACGGCCGGGACCACCTGCAGGTGCGAGCCGGACAGCACCGACAGGCCGACGACGTGCACGTCCTCCTCGACCGCGGCCGAGACGATCTGCGAGGGCGTCAGGCGGATTCCCTGGTAGATGACCTCGAAGCCGGCGTCGCGGGCCCGGACGGCGATCTGCTCGGCGCCGTTCGAGTGCCCGTCGAGGCCGGGCTTGCCGACCAGGAAGCGCAGCCGGCCGCCGAGCTCCTCGCCGGTTGCCCGGACCCGCTCGCGGACGTCGGTCAGCGTCTCGTCGGCCTCACCGCCACCGGTCGCAGCGGCGACCCCCGTGGGCGCGCGGTACTCGCCGAACACCTCGCGGAGCACCCCCGCCCACTCCCCCGTGGTCACGCCCGCGCGGGCGCACTCCAGGGTGGCCGGCATCAGGTTGACGTCGGACGACGCGGCCTCGCGCAGCGCCTCCAGCGCCGCGTCGGCGGCCTGCTGGTCACGCTCGGCCCGCCACTTCTGCACCGCCTCCTGGGCGGCGTTCTCGACCGCCGGGTCGACGACCATGATCGCGGTGTCGAGGTCGGCGGTGAGCGGGTTGGGCTCGGTGCTGTCGAACCTGTTGACGCCGACGACGACGTCCTCGCCGCTCTCCATCTTGCGGCGTCGCTCGGCCAGCGAGGCGACCAGCTGCCCCTTCATGTAGCCGGACTCGACGGCGGCGACCGCCCCGCCCAGCTCCTCGACCCGCGCCATCTCCGCGCGGGCGCCCTCGACGATCTCGGCGACCTTCTTCTCGACCACGACGGAACCGGTGAACAGGTCCTCGTACTCGAGCAGGTCGGTCTCGTAGGCCAGCACCTGCTGCAGGCGCAGCGACCACTGCTGGTCCCACGGCCGGGGCAGCCCGAGCGCCTCGTTCCAGGCGGGCAGCTGCACGGCGCGGGCGCGGGCGTCGCGGGACAGGGTGACCGCGAGCATCTCCAGCACGATGCGCTGAACGTTGTTCTCCGGCTGCGCCTCCGTGAGGCCCAGGGAGTTCACCTGCACGCCGTAGCGGAACCGGCGGTGCTTGGGGTCCTCGACGCCGTAGCGCTCCTTCGTCAGCTCGTCCCAGAGCTGCGTGAAGGCGCGCATCTTGCACATCTCCTCGACGAAGCGGACGCCCGCGTTGACGAAGAAGGAGATGCGCGCGACGACCTCGCCGAACTTCTCCTGCGGCACCTGCCCGGAGTCGCGGACCGAGTCGAGGACGGCGATCGCCGTCGACAGGGCGTAGGCGATCTCCTGCTCCGGCGTCGCCCCGGCCTCCTGCAGGTGGTAGCTGCAGATGTTGGTGGGGTTCCACTTCGGCATGGTCGTGACCGTGTAGGCGACCATGTCGGTGATCAGCCGCATCGACGGAGCCGGCGGGAAGACGTAGGTCCCCCGCGACAGGTACTCCTTGATGATGTCGTTCTGCGTCGTGCCGGCCAGCTTGCTGACGTCGTGCCCGTGCTCCTCGGCCACCGCCTGGTAGAGCGCGAGCAGCCACATCGCGGTGGCGTTGATCGTCATCGACGTGTTCATCTCGTCGAGCGGGATGCCGTCGAAGAGCGCCCGCATGTCACCGATGTGCGTGACGGGGACGCCGACCTTGCCGACCTCGCCGACGGCGAGCTCGTCGTCGGGGTCGTAGCCGGTCTGGGTGGGCAGGTCGAAGGCGACCGAGAGGCCGGTCTGGCCCTTGGCGAGGTTGCGCCGGTACAGGGCGTTGGACTCGGCCGGCGAGGAGTGGCCGGCATAGGTGCGCATGACCCAGGGGCGGTCGCGCTCCTTCGGCGTTGAAGGGAACGGCATACCGGCGGAGTCTAGGGCGGTTACCCGCGAGTAGCAGCCCCGGCCGGGGAGCGTGAGCGGTGGCACACTCGAACGAGCGGAGGGGAGATCGACCATGTCGATGGCGCTGGCCGGCAGCCTGCAGCCCCTGGTGGGGCCGGCGGTCGCGTTCGCCGTCCTCGGCCTGCTCGCGCTGTTCATGCGCTGGGCGTTCGGCACCGGCTACGGCCGCGACCGACGGCGGCAGCCGACGACTCCCGGCGCGGACGACGGGCTGCTGACGCCGGTCGCCACGCTCACCCGCCGGGAGTCGGCACTGGCCCTGCGCGCGGTGCTCTCCGACGCCGGCATCCGGTCGACGGTGCGCTACCCGGCGCCGCACCGCGCCGACGTCCTGGTCTTCCCGGAGGACGCCGCCCGCGCGCGGTCCCTCGCCGCGACGTTTCCCGGTTAGCCGGGCCGCTCGGTCCGCTCGATCGTGGCGCCGAGCCCGCGCAGCTGCTCCACGAAGTCCGGGTAGCCCCGGTCGACGTGGTGCACCTCCTGCACCTCGGTGACGCCGTCGGACACCAGACCGGCCAGCACCAGGCCGGCACCGGCGCGGATGTCCGTCGCGACGACCGGGGCGCTGGACAGCTTCTCCCGCCCGCGCACGACGGCGTGGTGGCCGTCGATGCGCACGTCGGCACCGAGCCGGACGAGCTCGTTGACGAACATGAACCGGCCCTCGAACACGTTCTCGGTGACCAGCGCGGTCCCCGTGGAGACCGCCGCGAGGGCGACGGCCATGGGCTGGAGGTCGGTCGGGAACCCGGGGAAGGGCAGCGTGACGATGTCGACGCAGCGCGGGCGCTCGGTCATGGCGACGCGGACGCCCCCCGGCTGCGCCTCGACGGTGGCCCCGGCGTCGGTCAGCTTGTCGAGGGCGACGGTCAGGTGCTCGGCGACGGCGCGCTCGATCAGCACGTCGCCGCGGGTCATCACGGCACCGATCGCCCACGTGCCGGCGACGATCCGGTCCGGGACGGTCGTGTAGGTGACCGGCGCGAGCGACTCGACGCCCTCGACGGTGATCGTCGAGGTGCCCGCGCCGTCGATGCGGGCGCCCATCGCCCGCAGCATCGAGCACAGGTCGACGATCTCCGGTTCGCGTGCGGCGTTGTCGATGACCGTGGTGCCGCTGGCCAGGACGGCCGCCATGACCAGGTTCTCCGTGGCACCCACCGACGGGAAGTCCAGCCAGATGGACGTGCCGGCCAGCCGGGGGGCGGTGGCGACGAGGAAGCCGTGCTCGCTCACGATGGTGGCGCCCAGCCGCTCGAGGCCGGAGATGTGCATGTCCAGCCCGCGCGAGCCGATGGCGTCGCCGCCCGGCAGGGCGACCTTGGCGCTGCCGCAGCGGGCCACGAGCGGTCCGAGCACGCTGATCGAGGCGCGCATCTTGCGGACCAGGTCGTAGTCGGTCTCGGTCGACGGCTTGTCCGGGACGTCGATCGTCACCCGTCCGCCGCCACCGCCGTTCCCGGTGCGCTCGTAGTCCACGTCGCAGCCCAGCCGCCGGAGCACCTCGCTCATGATCGAGACGTCGAGGATGTCCGGGACCTCGTCGATGGTGGTGCGGCCGGGCGCCAGCAGGGCGGCTGCCATGAGCTTGAGCGCGCTGTTCTTCGCACCCGTGACCCGCACCCGGCCGGTCAGGCCCGTACCACCGGTCACCTCGAAGCACTCCACGTGACCACCCTACGGCGGCTGCTCTTACGCTCTCCGGCATGACCGTCCGGCTGACCCGCATCTACACGAAGACCGGCGACGCCGGCCAGACGCACCTCGGCGACATGAGCCGGGTCGCCAAGACCGATCCCCGGCTGGTGGCCTACGCCGACGTGGACGAGGCCAACAGCGTGATCGGCACCGCGCTCGCGCTCGGTGCGCCGGAACCGGCCGTCGCCGACCTGCTGCGCAGCATCCAGAACGACCTGTTCGACGTCGGCGCCGACCTCTGCACGCCGATCGTGCCGGACCCGAAGTACCCGCCGCTGCGGGTGACACCCGCCTACACCGAGCGGCTGGAGGCGGCGTGCGACGAGTACAACGAGACGCTGCCCAAGCTCGACAGCTTCATCCTCCCCGGCGGCACCCCCGCGGCGGCCCTGCTCCACCAGGCCCGGGTGGTGGCCCGCCGCGCCGAGCGCAGCGTGTGGGCCCTGCTCCAGGCCGACGGCGAGCGCACCAACCCGGAGACGGCACGCTACCTCAACCGGCTGTCGGACCTGCTGTTCATCCTGGCGCGGGTGGCCAACCCGGACGGCGACATCCTGTGGGAGCCCGGCGCGCACAGCGGCGCCCACGCCCAGCGTCAGGCGGCACGGTCGGAGTAGCCACTAGCTCCCCGGGGGTGCCGACTCGATCCAGGACAGGAAGCCGGTCACCGTCGAGGAGTCCATGGCGAGCTCGCGCGGCCCCTCCGGGGTCGTGATCGCCAGGACGACGACGTCGGAGGGCAGAGCGAGGTCGTCCCGGCCGGCGCTGCGCCGGGCCTCGACGCCCAGCTCGGCGCGGGAGAACCGCTCGTGGGGGCGCACCGCGAGGGACAGCCCCCGGTACCACAGGAGGACGTCGCCGCCGTACCAGGCCACGCCCACCGACCACCGCGGCGACCGGACGGGGCGCAGCCACATGGTGACCGCCCCGAGCCCGGACAGCAGGAAGCGGCGGCGGAGCAGGAAGGCGACCGCCAGCACCACGACCAGGACGCCGAGCAGGACCAGCAGGACCGTGGTCACGGCGCGGCGTGGGCGGGCAGGGACTCGGCGGGGGTGGTCCGGTGGCTCAGGCGCTCTCGCCGGCCGCCCGGAGCCGCGACTGGGCGCGACGGGCGGCCTCGAGCGCCTCCGGGTCGTCCGAGTCCTCCGCGCGGCGCAGCGCCTCACGGGCACGCTCGACGTCGATCTCGGTCGAGATCTCGGCGGTCTCCGCCAGGATCGAGACCCCGCGCTCGGTCACCGACAGGAACCCGCCGTGGGCGGCGACGACGACGTCCTCACCGGACTCCGTGCGGATGGTGACCACTCCGCCGCCGGCCAGCTCGCCGAGCAACGGTGCGTGACCGGGCAGGACGCCCAGCTCCCCCTCGGTCGTGCGGGCGATGACCATCGTCGCCTCGCCGGACCAGATCTTCCGCTCGACGGCCACCAACTCGACCTGCAGGGTCGCCACGACTCTCCTCGGGATCCACCGCCCAGCCGGTCGGCGGGACGGTGCGGTACGGGGGTCGCCGGTCCGGGGACACGGCGTCGGTCCCCCTCACCCTACCGGCGTGTCGGGAGCGCGCCCGCGGGAGGTCCGGGCCGGCTAGGAGGCGCGGCGGTAGAGGAGCGTCCAGCGCCCCAGACGGACCCAGGGACGCCGCACCGTCGAGGCGGGTGCCCACTCCTCGACGCCGAACGGCTCGCCGTCGACGGGCTCCCACGGCGCGTACGGGGGCCAGGTCCAGCCGGGATCGGCGGAACCGGGTTCCACGTTCGTGCGCATGGCGTCGTTCAGGTCCACGTCGTCCTCGTCACGGTGCCCGTGGCTCGGGCTCATCGGTCGAATGGTCGGCACCCGGGGCGCTGACCAGGAGAGACCCTAGTCCCGTTCCACCCACACGGGTGACGCCAGGTTCCCCCGATCGTGAGCACCGGGCCCCCGACGACGGACGGCCGGACCCCCTGGAGGGGTCCGGCCGTCTGCCAGGCGTCGGAGCTGGGCTCAGCCCTTCTTCAGCTTGTCGGCGTTGCGCTCGAGGTCCTCGAGGCCACCGCACATGAAGAAGGCCTGCTCGGGCACGTTGTCGTAGTTGCCCTCGGTGATCGCCTTGAAGGCCTCGAGGGTCTCCGACCGCGGCACGAACGAACCCGGCTGACCGGTGAACGCCTCGGCGACGAACATGTTCTGCGAGAGGAAGCGCTCGATGCGCCGGGCCCGGTTGACCGTGACCTTGTCCTCCTCGGAGAGCTCGTCGATGCCGAGGATGGCGATGATGTCCTGGAGCTCCTGGTAGCGCTGCAGGATCTGCTTGACGGTCTGGGCGATCGCGTAGTGCTCCTGCCCGACGTACTGCGGGTCGAGGATCCGGCTGGTGGAGTCCAGCGGGTCGACGGCCGGGTAGATGCCCTTCTCCGAGATCGGCCGCGAGAGCACGGTCGTCGCGTCGAGGTGGGCGAACGTGGTGTGCGGCGCCGGGTCGGTGATGTCGTCGGCGGGCACGTAGATCGCCTGCATCGAGGTGATCGACCGGCCACGGGTCGAGGTGATCCGCTCCTGCAGCTCACCCATCTCGTCGGCCAGCGTGGGCTGGTAACCCACGGCCGAGGGCATGCGGCCCAGCAGGGTCGACACCTCGGACCCGGCCTGGGTGAACCGGAAGATGTTGTCGATGAAGAGCAGCACGTCCTGGTTCTGCTCGTCGCGGAAGTACTCGGCCATCGTCAGCGCCGAGAGGGCGACGCGTAGGCGGGTGCCCGGCGGCTCGTCCATCTGGCCGAAGACCAGGGCGGTCGAGTTGATGACGCCGGACTCGGTCATCTCCGTGATGAGGTCGTTGCCCTCGCGGGTGCGCTCGCCGACACCGGCGAACACCGACACACCACCGAACTCCTGGGCGACCCGTCGGATCATCTCCTGGATGAGGACGGTCTTGCCCACGCCGGCCCCGCCGAACAGGCCGATCTTCCCGCCGGCCACGTAGGGCGTCAGCAGGTCGATGACCTTGATGCCGGTCTCCAGCATCTCGGTGCGGCCCTCGAGCTGGTCGAAGCGCGGGGCGTGCCGGTGGATGGACCAGTGCGGCGCGTCGACGCCGTAGCCGGGCTCGTCCAGGCAGTCGCCGAGGGCGTTGAACACGTGGCCCTTGGTCACGTCGCCGACGGGCACGGTGATCGACTCACCCGTGTCGGTGACCTCGGCGCCGCGGACGAGGCCGTCGGTCGGCGCCATGGAGATGGTGCGGACGACGTTCTCGCCCAGGTGCTGGGCGACCTCGAGGGTCAGGGTCTTGCTGAGGTCGGCCAGCGTGACATCGACCTTCAGGGCGTTGAACAGGTCGGGCATCGCGTCGCGGGGGAACTCGACGTCGACGACCGGCCCGGTGACCCGCACGACCCGGCCGGTGCCGGTGGTCTGCGAGGTGGTCGGACGGTCCTCGGTGACGGTCATCTGTACTGCTCTCCTGCCCTCGGGCTTCGGTGGTGTCTCGAAAAGGTCAGTCGTCGGCACCCGCGGAGACCAGAGCGTCGGCGCCGCCGACGATCTCGCTGATCTCCTGGGTGATCTCGGCCTGGCGGGCCTGGTTCGCCTGGCGCGACAGGTTCTTCGCCAGCTCCTCGGCGTTGTCGGAGGCCGACTTCATCGCGCGGCGCCGCGACGCGGACTCCGAGGCGGCCGCCTCGAGCATCGCCGCGTAGATCCGCGTGGTGATGTACTTCGGCAGCAGCGCGTCGAGCAGGCCCTCGGCGGAGGGCTCGAACTCGTACGAGGTCGGGACGCCGCTGTCGCCGGTGCGTCCGGCTTCGCGGTCCTCCCGCTCGTAGTCGAACTCCTCGACCTCCTCCACCTCCAGCGGGGCCATCCGCTTGGCGACCGGGACCTGCGCGAGCAGCGAGCGGAACTCGGTGTAGACGATGTGCAGCTCGTCCACGCCGAGGATGCCGTCGGCACCAGCTCCGCCGTCCTCGTCGTCCTCACCGGCGGTGAAGGCGGCGATGAGCTCCTGCCCGACCCGCTGGGCGTCCTCGTAGTTCGGCTGCTCCGAGAACCCGGTGAAGGTGTCGGCCATATCGCGGTTGCGGAAGGAGTAGTACGTCTCCCCCTTCCGGCCGACCACGTACAGGACCGGCTCCTTGCCCTCCTGCCGGAGCAGGGAGAGCAGTTCCTCGGTGCGCCGCAGCACGTTGACGTTGTACGAGCCGGCGAAGCCTCGGTCGGAGGTGATGACCAGGACGGCGGCCCGCTGCGGGTTCTGCCGCTCGGTCAGCAGCGGGTGGTCGAGGCTGGCCGAGGAGGCCAGCGCCGACAGCACCCGGGTGATCTCCCGGGCGTACGGCTTGGACGCCTCCACCCGGGCCTGGGCGCGCACGATGCGGGCACCGGCGATCAGCTCCTGCGCCGAGAAGATCTTCTTCGTCGACTGCGTGGAGCGGATGCGGCGCCGCAGCGCGCGGAGGGACGCGGCCATCGGTCAGCCGGCCCGCTTGACCTGGACGCGCTCCTGACCCCGCTCCGAGGCGTCCATGGCCTCGGCCTCGGGCTCGTTGCCCGCCAGGTTCTCGCCCTCGGACGTCGTGAACTGGCCGTAGAAGGCCTCGACGGTCCGCTCGAGGGTCTGCACCGAGTCGTCGCCCAGCGCCTTGCTCTGCCGGATCTCGTCGAACACACCGGGCTCGTTGCGCGAGAGGTGGTCGAGGAACTCGGCCTCGAAGCGGCGCACGTCGCCGACCGGCACGCGGTCGAGCTTGCCGGTGGTGCCGAGCCAGAGGGAGACGACCTCGCGCTCGACCGGGTACGGCTGGTACTGGCCCTGCTTGAGCAGCTCCACCAGGCGCTGGCCGCGGTCGAGGGTCGCGCGGCTGGAGGCGTCCAGGTCCGACGAGAACGAGGCGAAGGCCTCGAGCTCGCGGTACTGGGCCAGGTCCAGCCGGAGGCGGCCGGCCACCGACTTCATGGCCTTGATCTGGGCGGAACCACCCACGCGGGACACCGAGATGCCCACGTTGATGGCCGGGCGGACACCGGAGTTGAAGAGGCCGGTCTCGAGGAAGATCTGCCCGTCGGTGATCGAGATGACGTTGGTCGGGATGTAGGCCGACACGTCGTTGCCCTTGGTCTCGATGAGCGGGAGACCGGTCATCGAGCCCGCGCCGAGGTCGTCGGAGAGCTTGGCGCAGCGCTCCAGCAGGCGGGAGTGCAAGTAGAAGACGTCGCCCGGGTAGGCCTCGCGGCCCGGCGGGCGGCGCAGCAGCAGCGAGACCGCGCGGTAGGCCTCGGCCTGCTTCGACAGGTCGTCGAACACGATCAGGACGTGCTTGCCCTCGTACATCCAGTGCTGGCCGATGGCCGAGCCGGTGTAGGGGGCGATGTACTTGAAGCCGGCCGCCTCGGACGCCGGCGCCGCGACGATGGTCGTGTACTCCATCGCACCCGCCTCCTCGAGGGAGGAACGGATCGCCGCGATCGTGGAGCCCTTCTGGCCGACCGCGACGTAGATGCAGCGGACCTGCTGCTTCGGGTCGCCGGTCGCCCAGGCTTCCTTCTGGTTGATGATCGTGTCGAGCGCGATCGCCGTCTTGCCGGTCTGGCGGTCGCCGATGATCAGCTGGCGCTGGCCACGGCCGATCGGCGTCATGGCGTCGATGGCCTTGATGCCGGTCTGCATCGGCTCGTGCACCGACTGCCGCTGGACCACGGTGGGGGCCTGCAGCTCGAGGGCGCGGCGACCGGTGGTCTCGATGGCGCCGCCGCCGTCGATCGGGTTGCCGAGCGGGTCGACGACGCGGCCGAGGTAGCCGTCGCCGACGGGTACGGAGAGCACCTCGCCGGTCCGGCGGACCTGCTGGCCCTCCTCGATGCCGGAGAAGTCACCCAGGACCACGACGCCGACCTCGCGGACGTCGAGGTTGAGGGCCAGGCCGCGGACACCGCTCTCGAACTCGAGCAGCTCGTTGGTCATGACCGAGGGCAGGCCCTCGACACGGGCGATGCCGTCGCCGGCCTCGGTGACCGTGCCGACCTCCTCGCGGGAGATGTCGGGGCTGTACTCGGTGACGTAGCTCTGGATGGCACTGCGGATCTCGTCTGCGGAGATCGTCAGCTCGGCCATGGTCTGAGTCCTCTTCCCTGCGGGGTCGTGTCTGGGGTGGGTCGGTGGGGCGGTCAGCCGGCCAGTCGCCGTTCGGCGACTTCCAGGCGGTGGGCGATGCTGCCGTCGATGACCTCGTCGCCGACCTGGACGATCAGGCCGCCGAGGACACCCGGGTCCACCGTGACCTGCAGTCCGATGGTGCGCCCGTACAGCCGGCCGAGGACCTCGGTCAGCCGCTGCTCCTGGGTGGCGGTGAGCGCCACCGCGGTGGTCACGCGGGCGATCGACTGGCCGCGGCGCCGGCTGGCGACGTCGGAGAGCCGCTCGATGGCGACCTCCGGGTTGCCCGCGGGCGGGCCGGTCAGCACGTTGCGCAGCAGCTGCTCGGTGACCGGGCTGACCCGGCCGGAGAGCAGCCGGTCCAGCAGTGCCGCCTTGCCCTCGGCAGGGGCCTTCCGGTCGCCGAGGATGCGGGCCAGCTCGCGATCGGCACCGACGATGCGGCCGAACCGGAACAGCTCGTCCTCGACGCCGTCGAGCTCGCCCCGGACGTCGGCGGCGTCCAGGGACGCCTCGGTGGCCAGGGTGGTGAACGCGTCGACGAGGTCGATCGGGCGCGACCAGCGCTGGCGTGCGACGGTCTCGACGAGCTCCAGGGCGGTGCTCGAGAGCTTCCCGGAGAACAGCCGTCGGGCGAGGCCCGCGCGGTCGTCCGGCCGGCCGGCCGGGTCCGAGAGCGCCCGGCGCAGCGAGAGCTGACCGTCGAGCAGGCGCCCGACGGCGAAGAGCTCGTCCGCGAGGGTGAGCAGCTCCGGACCGGTGGCGGCCCGCGCGGGCTGCCGGGTGAGCCGGTCCTTCGCCCGCTCCAGGACGCCGGAGGCAGGACGGGTCAGCTCGGCGAGGCGCTCGCGCGCCTCCACGAGCGCCGCCCGGCTGGAGGCCTCCATCAGCGGGAGCCCTCCCGTGCGCCGACGGCGCCGTCACCGGCGGCCGCCATGCCGTCGAGCTCGGCGAGGAAGCGGTCGACCGTGCCGCTGCGCCGGGCGTCGTCGGCGAGCGACTCGCCCACGACCTGGCCGGCCAGCTGGACGGCGAGCGTGCCGATCTGGCCGCGCAGCTCGTTGACGACCTGCTGCCGCGCCGTGGCCAGCTGCTCCTCGCCGCGGGCGACGATCCGCGCCGACTCCTCCTGCGCCTGGGCCCGCAGCTCCTCGAGGATCTGCTGACCCTCGGCCCGGGCCTGGTCGCGGATCTGGGCGGCCTCGTTGCGTGCGTCGGCCAGCTGCGCCCGGTACTGCTCCAGCGCCGCCTTCGCCTCGGCCTGCATGGCCTCGGCGCGCTCGATGCCGCCCTCGATCGCCTCGCGACGGGCCTGGAAGACCTGCTCGAAGCGCGGCACGACGACCTTGAACATCACGAACGCGAGGATGGCGAACGTGATGGTGCCGACGATGATCTCGCCCACGGGCGGGATCAGCGGATTGTGCGACTCCGCGGCCAGGATGTTCATGCGCTGCACTCCCTGAGTCAGCTGGACCGGACCGGCTGGCTCAGCCGTAGATGAAGGGCGCGACCAGACCGATGAGCGCGAGCGCCTCGGAGAGGGCGGCACCGAGGAAGGCGTAGGTCCGGGTCAGGCCGGCGGACTCGGGCTGACGGGCGGTCGCCTGGATGTAGGCGGCCCACACGATGCCCACACCGATGCCGGGGCCGATGGCGGCGAGGCCGTAGCCGACCGCACCGATGTTGCCCTCGAGCTCTGCGAGTACCTCGATCATTGGGGGGTCTTCCTCCTGTGTCGGTCGCCCGGGGTCGTCCCGGGCGGCTGGCGGGGTGGAGCGGTCAGTGGGCGGGTTCGACGGCGCCGTTGAGGTAGGTGGCCGTCAGGACGGTGAAGACGTAGGCCTGCAGCACGATCACCAGCAGCTCGAAGAACGTCATGGCCAGCGCCATGAGGAACGAGAAGGGCGCGAAGATCACCGAGAAGTTGCCGACGGTGAGCAGGTAGACCGTGCCGAGCGAGAAGACCGCCAGCAGCATGTGGCCGGCGAACATGTTGGCGAAGAGCCGGACCGCGAGGGTGAACGGCCGGATGATGAAGACCTGGAGCAGCTCGATCGGCGTCACCAGGATCAGCGCGCCGATGGGCACGCCCGGGGGCACCGCGGCGTCCTTGAAGTAGCGCCCGGCGCCCTGCTCGCGGATGCCGACCCAGTTGTAGACGATCCACACGATGACGGCGAGGACCAGCGGGAACGCGAACTTCGACATCGGGGAGATCTGCGCGAACGGGATGATCGACATCGCGTTGTTCGCGAGGATGAAGAAGAAGAGCGAGGCCAGGAACGGGGCGAACGGGAGGCCCTTGGGGCCGATGACGTCGCGCGCCATGCCGTCGCGGACGAGGGAGTAGCCGCTCTCGCCGAGGAACTGCAGCTTGCCCGGCACGATCGAGGCCTTGCGGACCGCCGCGACCATCAGCCAGATCATCAGCGCCGTGGCGACCCACATGATCAGCGTGATGCGGGTGATCTCGAACGCGATGCCGAAGAGGTCGAACGACGCGATCGGCTCCGGGTAGAACTCCTCGACCGTCGGAGCCTCGAAGCCCTCCCCGTTGGCTGCGAGCACGCTGCCGAGCGCAGTGTCGAGCGCGATGGCGCTGGAGGTCACCGTTGTCCCTTCTGCGTCGGGCCTTGCGTCCGTGGCCGGCTCCGCTGCCCACCCGGGTTCGTGCGCGTGGGCCGGCGACCTGCCGGAGGCTGGTCGATGGCCCCGTACTTGACGACCACCAGGTAGATGGCCGTTCCGAGACCGAGGATCACGCCGACCAAGGCGAGGAAGCGTGTCTCCCACCACCGGTCGAGCAGCAGCCCGACCCCGCCCCACACGATGATCCCCGAGAGCATCGTCCCGGTGATCCCCCAGCCGATGTCCGCCCCGCTGGGCTGACGGTCGGTCGGTTCGGTGGATCGAGGTCGAGAGTCCCCGCGAGCAGGGCTGTCCTCGGCCATCGCTCCGGACACTATCTCAGCCGCGTGACGCGGGCTTTTCCGGGTCCGTCCGGGGGTGCTCGGGGGCTCGCGAGGGGGGCGCGGGCGGGGGGACGTAGTACAGCTGACGGGTCCACACCCACCGGACCTGGACGGCGCTCCAGAGCAGCGCCGCGGCGATGACGGTCCACGCCAGGGTCAGCCGGTCCAGCCAGCCGTCCTCGGGCAGCGAACCCAGCACGGCGAACAGCACCAGTGCCTTGACCAGGAAGGTTCCCAGGGCGGCGGGCAGCGCGAACGCGTCGTCGATCCGGCCCGCCCACGCGATCACCACGGCGGAGACGCAGAAGAAGGCAGCCACGACCGCCGCGCCGGCCAGCACCGCCACGGCGCTCCCCCAGCCGCCGACGACGCCCGCCACCGGAGCGGCGACGGCGGCCGCGGCCGCGGTGACGAGCAGGCCCGGCCGCAGGAAGGAGATGTCCCACGGGGCGTCGCTGCGCGGCGGCCGCGCGGCGGGGGCGCTCACCGGAGCACCTGCCCGGCGCCGGCGGCACGCTGCTCCGGCCCGGTGCGGGGGCGCTGCGCGGCCGCCTGGCCCCGCGTCGCACGCGCGGTCGGGTGCTCGGCCCGGCTGCGCTCGCGCTGGGCGGCGAGCTCCGCGGCCCGCGCCTCACGGGCCGCCCGCCGGGCCCGGGGGCTGAGGACGACGACCACGCCCACGACGAGCAGGACGGCGATGGCGACGAGGAGCTCGGCCTGGCCGCCGGTGATGGACAGGCCCACCGCGCCGAAGGAGAGCAGCGCGGCCCAGAAGTACATGACCAGCACCGCGCGGCGGTGCGAGTGGCCGATCGAGAGCAGCCGGTGGTGCAGGTGCATCTTGTCCGGCGAGAACGGCGACTGACCCTTGCGCGTGCGTCGCACGACCGCCATCAGCAGGTCGACGAAGGGGATGAACAGGATCGCGATCGGCACGAGCAGCGGCAGCGCCAGCGGGAGCAGGCTGGCGGCGGAGTCGAACGACTGCGGGTCCACTCCCCCGGTCGCCGTCACCGCCGCTGCGGACAGCATCAGGCCGACCAGCATCGAGCCGGAGTCGCCCATGAAGATCCGGGCCGGGCTGAAGTTGTGCGGCAGGAAGCCGATGCACGCGCCGGCCAGCACCGCCGTGATCAGGGCGGGGGCGCTCGCGACGTCGTCGTAGCCGACCATCCCGAGGTGGTAGCTGTAGGCGAAGAAGGCCAGCGCCGCGATGCCGGACACCCCGGCGGCGAGGCCGTCGAGGCCGTCGATGAAGTTCAGCGCGTTCACCGTGGCGACGGTGAGCAGGATCGTGAGCGGCACCCCGATGTCGGGGCCGAGCGAGATGGTGCCGATGTCGGCGACCGGCAGGAACAGGAAGGCGAGCTGGACGCCGAGCAGGACGAGGACGCCGGCCGCGGCGATCTGACCGGTCAGCTTCGTCAGGGCGTCGAGCCCCCAGCGGTCGTCGAGGACGCCGAGCAGGCAGATCAGCCCGCCCGCGACGAGCACGGCGAACGTCTGGGAGTCATCGAACGTCCGCTGCAGCGCCGGCAGCCGGGTGGCGACGAGGATCGCCGCGGCGACCCCGAGGTACATCGCGACGCCGCCACCGCGGGGGGTCGGGATGACGTGGACGTCGCGCTCGCGGGGAGCCGCCATCATCCGCGCGCGGATGGCGAGCATCCGCACCACCGGGGTGGTCAGGAAGGTGACCAGCGCGGCGGTGAGGAGCACGACGGCGTACTCGCGCACGGGTCGGACCCCCACTCGATCGGATCGATGCGGCTGCCCGCGACGCCGTGCGGGCGCGCGGCGGTGCAACCACGGTAATGCCTGACGTCGGCCCCGTCCCGGGGCCCGCGCTGAGCCTGCGAAGCGTGGGGAGGACGGAGTCCTTACTCAGTCGGTGATCGCGGGGACGACGTCCCGGAGGCGCTCCACGGGGATCGCGCCGACGCGCAGCACGCGCGGGACCGGCCCGGTGCAGTCGACGATGGTGCTGGCGGCCGATCCGGCGCGCGAGCCGCCGTCGAGGGCGACCGCGGCGTGGCTCCCGAGCTGCTCGACCGCCTCGGCCACCGTCGTCGCGGCGGGCCGGCCGGAGCGGTTGGCGCTGGAGACGGCCAGCGGCCCCGTCCGCCGGAGCAGGTCGCGGGCGATCTCGTCGTCGGGGAGCCGGACGGCCACGGTCCCCTCGGCGTCACCCAGGTCCCAGGCCAGCGAAGGCGCGTGCTCGAGCACGAGGGTGAGGCCACCGGGCCAGAACGCCTGCGCGAGGTCGTTCGCCACCGGCGGCAGGTTCACGACGAGGCCGGCGAGCGTCGACGCCTCGCCGATGAGCACGGGGACGGGCATGGTCCGTCCCCGGTTCTTCGCGGCGAGCAGGCCGGTCACGGCAGCCGGGGTGAAGGCGTCGGCGGCCACCCCGTAGACGGTGTCGGTCGGCAGCAGCACCAGCTCGCCGCGGGCGATGGCGGCGGCCGCGGCGTCCAGCCCGGCCGCGCGCTGCTCCGGGTCGGTGCAGTCGAAGAGGTCAGCCACGAGCAGGGAGTCTCCCCCAGCCCCCGTTCAGAGCCTGCGGGCGGTGGTGAAGCGGGGTCGTCCGGCGAGGTCGGGGTGGTCCTCGACGTCGGTGAAGCCGCCGTGCGCCCGCACCACCGCCGGCAGGGCCACGCCCTGCTGGTCGGCGTGCTCGATGCCGAGCCACCCGCCCGGGTGCAGCAGCCGCGCGGCGACGGTCAGCATCCCGCGGACGACGTCGAGCCCGTCCGGCCCGCCCCACAGGGCGAGCGGCGGGTCGTGGTCGGCGACCTCCCGCGGCAGCACGGCGTCGTCCGGGACGTACGGCGGGTTGGACACCACCACGGTCACCCGCCCGTCGAGCTCGGTGAGCAGCGACGGGTCGGTCATGTCGCCCTGGACGACGCCGACGGGCGTGTCCCCCGCGCCCACCCGCGCCATGGCGTTGTGCCGGGTCCAGGCGATGGCGCCGGGGTCCCGCTCGACCGCGGTCACCCGCGCGCCGGGGTGCTCGTTCGCGATGGACAGCGCCAGGGCACCGGAGCCGCTCCCGAGGTCGACGACGATCGCGCCGTCGGCGCCCGCCAGCCGGTCCAGCGCCCAGCCGGCGAGCTGCTCGGTCTCCGGCCGCGGCACGAACACCCCCGGGCCGACCGCCAGCTCCAGGTGGCGGAACGGCGCCCGGCCGGTGAGGTGCTGCAGCGGCACGCGGTCGGCGCGCTGCTCGACGAGCGTCTCGAAGCGGGCGGCGTCGTCGTCGCCGACCTCGTCGAGGGTGAGCAGGCGGGCACGAGGGGCGGCGAGGACGTGGGCGAGCAGCAGCTCGGCGTCCACCCGGGGGGACTCCACCCCGGCGTCGCCGAGCCGCCGGGCGGCACCGGTCAGCAGCGCTCTGCAGTTCATCCCCGACCGACCCGCCCCTACGACCCGGCCGCCAGCAGCTCGGCGGTGTGCGCGCTGACCAGCGCGTCGATGACCGCGTCGAGGTCGCCGTCGATGACCTGGTCGAGGTTGTGCGCCTTGTAGCCGACCCGGTGGTCGGCGATCCGGTTCTCCGGGAAGTTGTAGGTGCGCACCCGCTCGCTGCGGTCCATCGTCCGCACCTGGCTGCGGCGCTGGTCGCTGGCGGCGGCCTCGGCCTCCTCGCGCGCGGCGGCCAGCAGCCGGGAGCGCAGCACGCGCAGCGCCGACTCCTTGTTCTGCAGCTGGCTCTTCTCGTTCTGCGAGCTGACCACGATGCCGGTGGGCAGGTGCGTGATGCGGACCGCGGAGTCGGTGGTGTTCACGCTCTGCCCGCCCGGCCCGGACGACCGGAACACGTCGATGCGCAGGTCGTTCGGGTCGACCTGGACGTCGACGTCCTCCGCCTCGGGCAGCACCAGGACGCCGGCGGCGGAGGTGTGGATCCGCCCCTGCGACTCGGTGACCGGCACCCGCTGGACCCTGTGCACCCCGCCCTCGAACTTCAGGCGCGACCAGATGCCCTCGTCCGTGCGGGACTTGATGGCGACGGCGACGTCCTTGTACCCGCCCAGTTCGGCGTCGACGGCGTCGAGCACCTCGGTCGACCAGCCGCGCCGCTCGGCGTAGCGCAGGTACATCCGCAGCAGGTCGCCGGCGAACAGCGCCGACTCGGCGCCGCCCTCCCCCGCCTTGATCTCGAGGATCACGTCCTTGTCATCGTCCGGGTCCTTGGGCAGCAGCTGCTCGCGCAACCGGGCGGACAGCTCCTCCACCCGGGCCTCCAGCGACCGGGCCTCGGCGGCGAAGGACGCGTCCTCCCCGGCGAGCTCGCGGGCGGTGGCCAGGTCGCCCCGCGCCTCCTCCAGAGCTCGCGACGTCTCCACGAGCGGGGCCAGCTGCGCGTAGCGGCGCCCCAGCCGCCGGGCACGGGACTGGTCGGCGTGGACGTCGGGGTCGGCGAGCTCCTGCTCCAGGGACGCGTGCTCGGCGAGCAGGTCCGCCAGCCGGTCGGGCTGCGCCTCGGTGCTGGTCATGGGAGTTCCTCGGGACGGCGGGTGCGGACATGCGAACGGCGCCCGCCCCGCCCCTCGGAGGAGGAGCGGCACGGGCGCCGTCGGACGAGCTACTTGCCGGCGTCGGCCCCGGCAGCGGCGCGCTTGCCGAACCGCTTCTCGAAGCGGGCGACGCGGCCACCGGTGTCCAGGATCTTCTGCTTGCCGGTGTAGAAGGGGTGGCAGGCCGAGCAGACCTCGACGGTCAGCTGACCGGTCGGCGAGGTGCTGCGGGTCTGGAACGTGTTGCCGCAGCCGCAGGTCACGGTGGTGACGTTGTAGGCCGGGTGGATGTCGGGCTTCATATCGCCTCTTCTGCGGAAGTCTTGGTCGTTCAGGTGGTGGAACGCCGGCGGCCGGTGGTTATTCCGGCGCACAGCGGGGCTCGGCCGACCAGTCTCCCAGATCGGGAGACCGGCCGGCCGCCCGGGGCTCAGTCCTTGTCCGGGCCCAGCGTCGTCTTCTGGATCTGCATGAGGAACTCGACGTTGTTGCGCGTCTTCTTCAGCTTGTCCAGGAGCAGCTCCAGCGCCTGCTGCGGCTCGAGGGCCGCGAGCACCCGGCGGAGCTTGATCACGATCGCCAGCTCGTCGGCGTTCATCAGGATCTCCTCCTTGCGGGTGCCCGACGCGTTCACGTCGACCGCGGGGAAGACCCGCTTGTCCGCCAGGCGGCGGTCGAGCTTGATCTCGGCGTTACCGGTGCCCTTGAACTCCTCGAAGATGACCGTGTCCATGGTGGAGCCGGTCTCGACCAGGGCCGAGGCGATGATCGTCAGCGAGCCGCCGTTCTCGATGTTGCGGGCGGCCCCGAGAAAGCGCTTCGGCGGGTAGAGCGCCGTGGAGTCGACACCACCGGAGAGGATGCGCCCGCTGGCGGGGGCCGCCAGGTTGTAGGCGCGGCCCAGGCGGGTGATCGAGTCCAGCAGGACGACGACGTCGTGGCCCATCTCGACCAGGCGCTTGGCCCGCTCGATGGACAACTCCGCGACGGTGGTGTGGTCCGACGGCGGCCGGTCGAAGGTCGAGGCGATGACCTCGCCCTTCACCGAGCGCTGCATGTCGGTGACCTCCTCGGGCCGCTCGTCGACGAGGACGACCATGAGGTGGCACTCGGGGTTGTTCGTCGTGATCGCGTTCGCGAGCGACTGCAGCACCATCGTCTTGCCGGCCTTGGGCGGCGAGACGATGAGCGCGCGCTGGCCCTTGCCGATCGGCATGACCAGGTCGATGACCCGGGTGGTCAGCACGTGCGCCTCGGTCTCCAGGCGCAGCCGCTCCTGGGGGTAGAGCGGCGTCAGCTTGGTGAACTCCGGCCGGCGCTTGGCCTGCTCGGGGTCGAGGCCGTTGACGGTGTCGAGCCGGACCAGCGCGTTGTACTTGTCCTTGCGCTCGCCCTCGCGGGGCTGGCGGACGGCGCCGGTGATGGCGTCACCGCGGCGCAGGCCGTAGCGACGCACCTGGGACAGCGACACGTAGACGTCGTTCGGGCCGGTCAGGTAGCCCGACGTCCGGACGAAGGCGTAGTTGTCGAGGACGTCGAGGATGCCGGCGACGGGCAGCAGCACGTCGTCCTCGCTGACGGTGGGCTCGCCCTGGTCGAAGCGCTCCCGGCCACCGCCGCCGCGCTTGTTGCGGTCGCGGTAGCGGCGCCCGCGGCGGCCGCGGCCACCCTCGAAGTCGTCGTCGTCCTCGTCGTTGGCGGGGCCGCGACCGTCGGTGCGGTTGTCGTTCCGGTTGTCCGGTCGGCCACCGCGGTCGTTGCGCTCGCCGCGGTCGGGACCGCGGTTGCCGTCGCGGTTGCCGCCGTCACGGTCGCGGTTGCCGCCGTCACGGTCGCGGTTGCCGCCGTCGCGGGCGGTGCCGCCGTCACGGTTGCCGCCGTCCCGGTTGCCGCCCTCGCGGGGGGAACCGTCACGGTCGCCGCGGGTGCGGTTGCGGTCGCGGTTGCGCTGCGGGCGGTCGTCGTCGGTCCGCTGGTCGCCGTCGGCCGGGGCGTCCGTCGTGGGCGCGGCGGTCTCCGGAGCCGGGGCCGCGTCGGCGGCCGGCGCGACGTCGGCGGCCGGGGAGCCGGCCGGACGGCTCGCGCCGCGGCGGGTGCGGACGGGACGGGTGCCCTCGGTCGCGCCGGTCAGCGGGCCGCTGTTGGCGCCGCCGCTGACGGGAGCCTCGAGCGGGGCCGAGGAGGCGGCGACGCCGCGGGCCTCGGGGGCACCGCCGGTGGACGCCGTGGTGCCAGCAGGGGTGCTCTCGGCGGGGGTGCCGGTGGCGGGGCTGTCGGCGGGGGCGCCGTTCGCGGCGCCGGCACCCACCTGGCGGGCGGAGATGGCGGCGACGAGGTCGCCCTTGCGCATCCGGCCCGTGCCGGAGATGCCGAGCTCGCCGGCGAGCCGCTGCAGCTCGGGCAGCAGCATCCCGGACAGTCCGTTGCCGCGGCGACGGGAGCTGCCCGTCGTCCCAGAAGCGGCAGTCGCCTCGGTCGGGACGGCGGCGTCCTGCGCGCCGTTCACGACGAGGTCGGTGGTTTCACTCACGTACAGGTCCTTCCCTGCGGTGAACCTGCGCCTACCGGCGCAGGGGTCCCCCGGCCCCTGGAGGTCCGGCCCGGGGGCGGGAACGCAGAAGGGAACGGGTCGAAAAGATGCGAGGCGGATCAGCGGCGAAGAGTTCGTCTGCTTCGGCCCCGCGCGAGGCTCGCCCGAGGTGGGCGGCTACGCCGTGAGCCTAGACGCAGCTCACGGACTCGACAACACCGGTGGGTTCCAGTGTGTTCCTCGTTACCGAGACGATACCTGCGAGTTCCCATGGAGAATTCGGGCCCCATCGGCGTCGACGGCCAGCGGGAGCACCGACCACCCTTCCGCGCCCAGGTCGCGGACGGTCGCGAGGTCGGCCGCGCCGGTGGTCAGGGCGAGCACGCTGGGTCCGGCACCGGAGACCACCGCCGCGAGGCCGCGCTCGCGCAGCCGGTCGACGAGCGCCAGCGACTCCGGCATGGCCGCGGTCCGCTGCCGCTGGTGCAGCCGGTCCTCGGTCGCATCGAGCAGCAGCGCCGGCTCGCGGGTCAGCGCGTGCACCAGAAGGGCGGCCCGGCCGGCCGCGTGCGCGGCGTCGGCGTGCGGGACGGTCGCCGGCAGCAGCCCGCGGGCGACGTGCGTCGACAGCGTCTCGCCGGGCACGAGGACGACGGGTGCGACGGCGGGCGCCACGTCGAGGCGGGCCGCACGGGCGCCACCGGGAGTCATCCACGACAAGGTCGCGCCACCGAGCAGGCAGGCGGCGACGTTGTCGGGGTGCCCCTCGAGCTCGGTGGTCAGCCGCAGGACCGCGTCGTCGTCGACCTTCTCGACGTGGGGGCACAGCGCCCAGGCGGCGACGACGCCGGCGACGACGGCCGCGGCCGAGGAGCCCATCCCCCGCCCCTGCGGGATCGCGTTCTCGGCGACGACGCGCAGACCCGACGGCGACCAGCCGAGCTCCGCGCAGGCCGCGCGGAAGGCCCGGACCACGAGGTGCGACTCGTCGGTGGGCAGCTCCCCGGCGCCGACGCCGGAGATCGCCACCTCCAGCCCGGAACCGGTGACCTCGAACTCGAGGTGGTCGTGCCGGGTGAGGGCCAGCCCGGCGCAGTCGAACGCCGGACCGAGGTTCGCGCTGGTGGCGGGGACCCTGACGCGGACGGCGCTCACAGGCCGAGCTGGGCGGCCGCCGCGGCGGCGTCGACCGGGATCGTCACGGGTGCCGGCGCGCCGGAGATGGCCCACTCCGGGTCCTTGAGCCCGTTGCCCGTGACGGTGCAGACGACGCGCTGCCCCGGCTCGAGCTCCCCGGCCGCCGCCACCTGCAGCAGCCCGGCGACCGACGCCGCCGACGCCGGCTCGACGAAGACCGCCTCGCTGCGCGCGAGCAGCCGGTACGCCGACAGGATCGCGCGGTCGGTGACGGCGTCGATGCGCCCGCCGGACTCGTCGCGGGCGGCGAGCGCCTTGGTCCAGGACGCCGGGTTCCCGATCCTGATCGCCGTCGCGATCGTGCTCGGGTTCTCCACGACCTTCCCGGAGACGATCGGCGCGGCGCCGGCGGCCTGGAACCCCCACATCCGCGGGGTCCGGGTGGCGGTGCCGTCGGCGGCGTACTCGCGGTAGCCCTGCCAGTAGGCCGTGATGTTGCCCGCGTTCCCGACCGGCAGGCAGTGGATGTCGGGGGCGTCGCCGAGGACGTCGACGATCTCGAACGACGCCGTCTTCTGGCCCTCGATGCGGAACTGGTTGACGCTGTTGACCAGGCTGACCGGGTAGTCGATCGCCAGCTTGCTGGCCAGCGCGAGGCAGTCGTCGAAGTTGCCCTCGACCTGCAGCAGCTGGGCCCCGTGCACCAGTGCCTGGGCCAGCTTGCCCATCGCGATCTTGCCCTGCGGCACGAGGACGGCGCAGGTGAGACCGGCGCGGGCCGCGTAGGCGGCGGCGCTGGCGCTGGTGTTGCCGGTCGAGGCGCAGATGACCGCCTTCGAACCCTCCTCGACGGCCTTGGTGATGGCCATCGTCATGCCGCGGTCCTTGAACGACCCCGTCGGGTTGGCGCCCTCGACCTTGAGGAACACCTCGCAGCCGGTCCGCCGGGACAGCTCGGGCGCCGGCAGCAGCGGGGTCGCGCCCTCCTGCAGGGTGATCACCGGAGTGTCGTCGCTGACCGGCAACCGCGAGCGGTAGGCCTCGATCAGACCCGGCCAGCCGGGCGACACAGTCGTCGGCGAGATGCTCATGACAACCCCTCCACGCGCAGCACGCTGGTCACGGCCCGGACGGCGGGCATGTCCCGCAGCGCGGCGATCGTGGCAGACAGCGCCGCGTCGGGGGCGCTGTGCGTGACGATGACCAGCGTGGCGGCGTCGCCGTGCCCGTTCTGCCGGACGGTCGCGATGCTGACCTCGTGCCGCGCGAACTCCTGAGCGACGGTCGCCAGGACGCCCGGCTTGTCGGCCACGTCGAGGCTCACGTGGTAGCGGGTCGGGGTCTCGGCGATCGGCCGCACGTCCAGGTTCGCGTAGCCGGTCGGCCCCTGCCCGGAGGCGCCCGCGATCCGGTTGCGCGCGACGGCGACGAGATCGCCGAGCACCGCGCTGGCGGTGGGCTCTCCCCCGGCGCCCTGGCCGTAGAACATCAGCTGGCCGGCCGCCTCGGCCTCGACGAAGACGGCGTTGAAGGCACCGCCGACAGACGCGAGCGGGTGGGTGGTCGGGATCATCGCGGGGTGCACGCGGACGGCCACCGAGTCGCCGGTGCCGTTCGCCACGCGCTCGCAGATGGCCAGCAGCTTGACCGTGCAGCCGATCTCGGCGGCGCGGGCCACGTCGGTGGCCGACACCGCGGAGATCCCCTCTCGGTAGACGTCGGCGGCCGACACCGGCGTGTGGAAGGCCAGGGAGGCGAGGATCGCGGCCTTGGCGGCGGCGTCGAACCCGTCGACGTCGGCCGTCGGGTCGGCCTCGGCGTACCCGAGCTCGGTGGCCTCGGCGAGGGCCTCGGCGAAGCCGGCGCCGGTCTCCGCCATCCGGGACAGGATGTAGTTCGTCGTCCCGTTGACGATGCCGACCACCCGGCGGAGCTGGTCGCCGGCCAGTGACTCGCGCAGCGGCCGCAGCAGCGGGATCGCGCCGGCCACCGCAGCCTCGTAGTACAGGTCGACGCCGAACTTGGCGGCGGTGGCGTGCAGCTGCGGGCCGTCGTCGGCCAGCAGCGCCTTGTTGGCGCTGACCACCGACTTGCCCGCCTCGAGCGCGCCGAGGATGAGCGTGCGGGCCGGCTCGATGCCGCCGATCACCTCGACGACGAGGTCGACGTCGTCGCGGGTGACCAGCGCCTGCCCGTCGGTGGTGAGCAGGTGTTGCGGGACGTCGGGGTGGTGGGCCGGCCGCCGGACCGCGATGCCGGCCACCTCGACCGGGCGGCCGATGCGCGCCGCGAGGTCGTCGGCCTGCTCCTCGATCAGCCGCAGCACGGCGCTCCCGACCGTGCCGCAGCCGAGGAGGGCGACCTTCAGGGGTGCAGAGGTGGCGGTGGTCACGGGCGGGCTCCCACGGGGTGCTCCGGCGCCGGCTGGGACGGCGCCGGCGAGGGCGCGGGCCGGTCGGCGAGGACGGCGTCCAGCGCGAACACGTCGGACAGTGTCTGCCGCCGGACGATCTCGGTCGCGGCGCCGTCCCGGACCGCGACGACCGGCGGCTTGAGCAGGTAGTTGTAGTTGCTGGCCATCGACCAGCAGTAGGCGCCGGTCGCGGCGACCGCGAGCAGGTCCCCCGGCTGGACGTCCGACGGCAGCCACAGGTCGCGGACAAGGATGTCGCCGCTCTCGCAGTGCTTGCCGACCACCCGGCAGAGCGCGGGCGGGGCGTCGGAGGTCCGGTTGGCGAGGACGCAGGTGTAGCTGGCGTCGTAGAGCGCGGTGCGGATGTTGTCGCTCATCCCGCCGTCGACCGAGACGTAGTTGCGCACCAGCGGGGTGCCGGGAGCGCCGCTGGCGCCGAGCCGCACGGGCTTGATGGTCCCGATCTCGTACAGGGTCACCGTGCCGGGTCCGGCGATGGCGCGACCGGGCTCCACCGCCAGGCGGGGCACCGGCAGCCCGAGCGCCGCGCACTCGGCCGCCACGACCGCCCGCAGCCGCGCCGCGACGTCGTCCGGGGTGACCGGGTCGTCCTCGGCGAGGTAGGCGATGCCGAAGCCACCGCCGAGGTTGAGCTCGCCGAGGAGCTGCCCGGTGGCCTGCTGGACCTGGGCGAGGAGCCCGACCACGCGGTGCGCGGCCGCCTCGAACCCGGCGGTGTCGAAGATCTGCGAGCCGATGTGGCTGTGCAGCCCGGTGAGCTCGAGGGCCGGCTCGCGGATGACCCGGACGGCGGCGGTGAGCGCGTCGCCGGTGGCGAGCGAGAAGCCGAACTTCTGGTCCTCGTGCGCGGTGGCGATGAACTCGTGGGTGTGCGCCTCGATGCCGACGGTCGCGCGGATCAGGACCGGCACGGGGGTGCCGCCTGCGGCGACGCGCGCCTCGGCGAGCGGGACGAGCCGCTCGATCTCGTCGAAGGAGTCGAGCACGACGTGCCCGATCCCGGAGTCGACCGCCAGCTGCAGCTCCACCAGCGACTTGTTGTTGCCGTGCAGGGCGATCCGCTCGGCCGGGAAGCCGGCGGCCAGGGCCAGGGAGAGCTCGTTGCCGCTGCAGGCGTCCAGGTGCAGGCCGTCGTCGGCGATCCAGCGGGCCACCTGCCCGCAGAGGAACGCCTTCGAGGCGTAGTGGACGTCGGCGTCGTCGAAGGCCGACGCGAAGTCCGCCGCCCGGCCGCGGAAGTCGGCCTCGTCCAGGACGAACAGCGGGGTGCCGTGCTCGCGGGCCAGCTCGGTGACCGGGCGGCCGCCCAGGTGCAGCTCGCCGTCGACCCGCTGCGCGGTCCGGGGCCAGACGTGCGGGTCGAGGGCGCCGAGATCGCTCGGCGGCGCGCCGGCGGCGGTGGGCTGCTGGATGTTCCCGTGCAGCGGCCCCGCCGGGTGCGCCCTCACATCCGCTCCGGTGCGCTCACGCCGAGGACGTCGAGGCCGTTGCGCAGCACCGTCGCGGTGGCCGCGCACAGCCACAGCCGCGCCGTCGTCAACGGGGTCGCCTCCTCGTCGCCGCGGGGCAGGACCCGGCAGGAGTCGTAGAACCGGTGGTAGGTGCCGGCCAGCTCCTCGAGGTAGCGGGCCACCCGGTGCGCGGCCCGCAGCTCGGCGGCGGCGGAGAGCACCCGCGGGAACTCGCCGATGGCGCGCAGCAGGTCGCTCTCCCGCTCGTGGGCCAGCTGGGTGACGTCGACGTCGCCGGCCTCGCCCAGGGTCAGCCCGAGGTCGGCGGCGTTGCGGAGCACCGAGGAGATCCGGGCGTGCGCGTACTGGACGTAGAAGACCGGGTTGTCGTTGGTCTGCCGGCTCCACAGGTCGGCGTCGATGTCGATCTGCTGGTCCACCGACGCCCGCGCCAGGGCGTACCGGGCTGCGTCGACCCCCACGGCGTCGACGAGGTCGGTGAGCAGCACGAAGTTGCCCTTGCGCTTGCTCATGCGGACGGGCTCGCCGTCCTTGACCAGGTTCACCAGCTGGCCGATCTGGATCTCCAGGTGCGTGGCCGGGTCGTCACCCGACGCCGCGACCAGCGCCTTGTACCTGCCGACGTAGCCGGAGTGGTCGGCGCCGAGCAGGATCACGACCCGGTCGAAGCCGCGGGCGCGCTTGTCCAGGTAGTAGGCGCAGTCGGCGGCGAAGTAGGTGGGCTCGCCGTCGGCCTTGACCAGCACCCGGTCCTTGTCGTCGCCGAAGTCGGTGGTGCGCAGCCACACGGCGCCGTCGGCCTCGAAGACGTGCCCCTGCTCCCGCAGCGTGGCGACCGCCTTCTCCAGCGCCCCGGACTCGTGCAGCGTCCGCTCCGAGAAGAACGTGTCGAAGTGGACGCCGAAGCCGTCGAGGGTGGCCCGGATGTCGGCGACCATGGCGGCGACCCCGCGGTCGGCGAAGACGGCGAGCTGCTCGTTCTCGGGCCGGTCGAGCAGGCCCGGCTCCGCGGCGACCACCTGCTGGGCCACCGTCTCGACGTAGTCGCCCTGGTACCCGTCCTCGGGAACCGGCCGGCCGAGCGCCACGGCCTGCAGGCTGCGGCCGAAGCGCTCGATCTGGGCGCCGGCGTCGTTGACGTAGTACTCGCGGCTGACGTCGGCGCCGCTGGCCTCCAGCAGCCGCGCGAGCGCGTCGCCGACCGCGGCCCACCGGGTCGAGCCGAGGGTCACCGGGCCGGTCGGGTTCGCCGACACGAACTCGAGGTTGATCTTCTGCCCCGCCAGCACCTCGGTCCGCCCGTAGGCGGCCCCGGCCGTGACGGCCTGGACGGCGATCTGCCCGAGCGCGCCCTGGGCGAGGGTGATGTTGAGGAAGCCCGGGCCGGCGACGTCGACGGCCGCGATCCCCGGCTGCGCGGCGAGGTCGGTGGCCAGCAGGCCGGCGATCTCGCGCGGCGGCCGGCCCGCCGCCTTGGCGAGCCGGAGCGCGACGTTGGTGGCGTAGTCGCCGTGAGCCCGGTTCTTCGGGCGCTCCACGAGGACCTCGTCGGGCACCTCGACCGCGAGCGCGCCGCGGCCGACGGCCGCGGCCACGACGGTCCGGACGACGTCACGCAGCTGCTCAGGTGTCACCGCACGAGCGTACTGACCGGTCTCCCCGGCCCCGTCCACCCGCCTTCCCCCAGGAACCCCACGTTCCCAGGGACCGCACAGGGAGCGCACCTAGACTCGCACGGGCGCGGGACCGGCACCTGTCCACGGGGGCGTCCTCCCGCGCCCGCGAGCACCCGCACCCCAGCATCGAGGAGAGGCCTTGGCCAAGGACCGCAAGCCCGCGACCGGCACCGGCAGGTCTGCCGGGAAGGGCGGTTCCGCCGGCAGGGGCGGGTCCTCCGCCTCGGGCGGGCGCAACCGGCCCGCGGCCAACGTCGTCGCCCCGCAGCGGCCCTGGGGCCTGATCGCCGCGGCGCTCGCCGTCGTGGTGTTCGCGGCCGCGGTCATCACCTACGCCGTGGTGCAGGTGAACAAGTCCAAGGAGAACGAGGTCGAGTCGATCGACGAGATCGACGGCGTCCAGACCTTCGACTACGCGGCCGGCCAGGACCACGTCACCACCGAGGTCGACTACACCGAGGACCCGCCGGTCGGCGGGCCGCACGACGGGAACTGGGCCGACTGCACCGGCACCGTCTACGACGTCGACATCCGCCACGAGAACGCGGTGCACGGGCTCGAGCACGGCGCGGTCTGGATCACCTACAACCCCGACGAGGTGTCCGACGACGACGTCGCGAAGCTCGCCGACCTGGTCGAGGGCGAGAACGGCCGGATGCTGTCGCCCTACGCCGGGCTGGACTCCCCCATCAGCCTCCAGTCGTGGAACCACCAGCTGAAGGTCGACTCGGCCGACGACATCCGCATCGAGCAGTTCGCCGACTTCCTCACCCTCCGCACCGGTGAGTTCCCCGAGCCGGGCGCCAGCTGCGAGAACCCGGCGTTCGCCGCCAGCCCGCTCGTCGAGGGCGACGCGAGCACGCCGATCGGCGAGAGCGACATGCCCACCACGCCGACGCCGTCGGCCGAGCCGACGACGACCGAGCCGGCCGCCACGGAGCCGACGGAGGCCCCGACGTCGGAGACCACTGCCCCCTGATGACCGCGCCCGTGATGCCGCACGCCGAGGAGGTGGACGACGTGACCGACGGCCGACCCGCTCGCCGCAGCCCGCTGCGGACCACGCTCCTGGCGGTCATCGCGATCGGCCTCGTGCTCCTCGGCGGCGGCCTCGCCGTGGCACTGGGCATCGGCCGCACGGCGGACCCGACCGTGGACTCGGTGGACGCCGGCTTCTCGCGCGACATGGCGCGCCACCACCTGCAGGGCGTCGAGATGGCCAACCTGGTCGCCGAGCGCAGCCAGGACCCGGAGGTGCGGCAGCTGGCCTTCGACATCTCCGCCACGCAGACCAACCAGGCCGGCCGGATGCAGGGCTGGCTGGCGCTCTGGGGCCTGCCCACCACCGGCGGCGACACGATGGCGTGGATGTCGGAGTCGGGGGGCCACAGCCACGACATGGCGGGCATGGACGGCGGCCTGATGCCGGGCATGGCGACGGAGGAGGAGCTGGCGAACCTCCGCCAGCTGTCGGGCACCCCGTTCGACGTGGAGTTCCTGCGGCTGATGATCCGGCACCACCAGGGCGGCAAGGACATGGCCGAGTACGCCGCCGAGCACGCCCAGGAGCGGGCCGTCCGTGAGCTCGCCGACACCATCGCGCAGACCCAGACGGCGGAGACCGGGACGATGACCGACATGCTCACCGCGCGGGGCGGCACCCCGCTGCCCGCGCCCTGAGCCGACCTCGGGCCCGCTCTCCGGAGCGGTTCCCCGGGCTGGTAACTTCTCCAGCGCCCCACCACCACGAGCCCCCGTAGCTCAGGGGATAGAGCACCGCCCTCCGGAGGCGGGTGCGCAGGTTCGAATCCTGCCGGGGGCACTCCGCCGGACAGCCCGCCTCAGGGCAGCACCGCCACCGCCTCGACCTCGACCAGCAGGTCCGGTTCGGTCAGGGCCGTGACACCGACGAGCGTCATCGGCCGGATCGGGAAGCTCCCCAGCCGTGCGGCCACCCGACCGGCGCCGTCCATCAGGGCCGGCAGGCTGGAGTCGTCCCAGCCGACGACGTAGACGTTCACCTTCGCCAGGTCGTCGAAGCCCGCGCCTGCCGCGGCCAGCGCGGTGTGCAGGTTCAGGTAGGCCTGCTCCACCTGCGCGGCGAGGTCGCCGGCGCCCACCGGCTGCCCGTCGGCGGTGCGCGCCACCTGCCCGGACACGTAGACGGTCCGGGAGCCGGTGGCGACGCCCACCTGGACGTAGGCGTCGGACGTCGGCAGTCCGTCGGGGTTGATCAGCTCGACCGGCACGGGGACCTCCTGGGGTCTTCACCGCCCCGATGGCGGTGGCCGGGAGTGTGGCCGCCGGGTCCGACAGTCCGGGGCCGTGCCGAACGGCCGGAGCGGCTCGGCTAGCGTCCGCGCGCATGCAGACGAGTGGCATCCAGCGGGCACGGGTGGGCGAGCTCGAGATCGCCTACGAGACCTTCGGCGACGCCGGCGATCCGCCGGTCCTGCTCGTCATGGGGCTGGCCACCCAGATGATCGGCTGGCCGGACGAGTTCTGCGCCGACCTGGCAGGCCGCGGCCACTTCGTCGTCCGCTTCGACAACCGCGACATCGGCCTGTCGACGCACCTGCACAGCGCCGGTGCGCCGGACATCATGGCGATGTTCGGCGGCGACGCCTCGACGGCCGCCTACGGGCTGCCCGACCTGGCGAACGACACGATCGGTCTGCTCGACGCCCTCGCGCTCGACAGCGTGCACCTGGTCGGCGCCTCGATGGGCGGCATGATCGCCCAGCTCGTCGCGATCCAGGCACCCGAGCGCGTCCGCAGCCTCACCTCGATCATGTCCACGACCGGCGAGCCCGGCGTCGGTGCGCCCGCCGAGGTCGCCCTGCCGGTCCTGCTGGCACCCGCCGCCACCGACCGCGAGGGCGCGATCCAGCGGGTCATCGACACCTACCGGGTGATCGGCTCCCCCGGTTTCGAGTTCGACGAGGCGGCGCTCCGCGACCGCGCGGGGCTGTCGTTCGACCGGGCGCACGACCCGGCCGGTGTGGCCCGCCAGCTCGCCGCGATCCTGACCACGCACGACCGCACGCCCGACCTGGCGAAGGTCGCCGTCCCGACCCTCGTGATCCACGGGTCGCAGGACACGCTGGTCGACGTCAGCGGCGGCAAGGCCACGGCCGCCGCCGTCCCCGGCGCCGAGCTCTTCCTCGTCGACGGCATGGGTCACGACCTGCCCCGGGCGATGTGGCCGGAGATCCTCGACCGGATCAGCGCGCTGATCGCCCGGGCGGGCTGACCGCTCAGCTGGTCAGCATCCCGCCCTCGACCGGGATGGTGGTGCCGGTGACGTAGCCGCCGGCGTCGCTGACCAGGAAGACCAGCGCGGCGGCCAGCTCGTCCGGGTCGCCCTTGCGGCCCACCAGCACGCGGGCGAGCTGCGACTCGATGTAGCCCTCGGGGTACTGGTCGGTCATCTCCGACTCGAAGAAGCCCGGCGCCAGCGCGTTGACCCGGATGCCCTTCCGCCCGGTCCACTGCTGGGCGAGGTCCCGGGTCAGCCCGATCAAGCCCGCCTTGGTCGCCGCGTAGGCCGCCTGCGGCAGACCCGCCGTCGTCAGCCCCAGCACGCTGGAGATGTTCACGATCGAGCTGCCCGGCTGCATGACCCGCGCGCACGCCTGCGCCATCCAGTAGCAGCCGTTGAGGTTGACGTCGACGACCTGCCGGAACTGCTCCGGGGTCTCGCGGGTGGCCGGCACCGCGGTACCGATGCCGGCGTTGTTCACCAGCACGTCCACGCGGCCGAACTCGGCCATCGCGGCGTCCACGAGGCCCTGGCAGTCCTCGGGCACGGCGACGTCGGTGCGGACGGAGATCGCGCGGCGGCCGGCCGCCTCGACCGCGCTCTGCGTCTCGGCAAGCCGGTCGGCCCGCCGCGCCCCGAGCACCACGTCGGCACCGGCCTCGGCCAGCGTGCGGGCGAACACCGCCCCGAGGCCGGAGGACGCTCCCGTCACGATCGCCACCCGGCCGTCGAGCCGGAACATGTCAAGGATCGTGCGGTCTGCCACCGGAGTCAGCTCCTGTCGTCGGGTCTCGGGCGTCCCCCGCACGGTAGCCACATCGTGGGGTAGGTCACCTCCCGGGCGGGTAGGGCGCGAACCCGGACCTCGAGGGGGAGGAACCACCGTGACCAACCTGGCGCAGAACCTGCTGGAGACCGCCGCGGAGCACGCCGAGCACCCGGCGCTGACGATGGACGACGCCACGCTCACCTACGGCCAGTTCCGGGACGCCTCCCTGGCGGTGGCCGGAGCGCTGGAGGCCCGCGGGGTCCAGCCGGGCGACCGCGTCGGCATGGTGCTGCCCAACGTCCTCTCCTTCCCCGTCGTCTTCTACGGGGCGCTGCTCGCCGGCGCGGCCGTGGTGCCGATGAACCCCCTGCTCAAGGCGCGAGAGGTCGAGTACTACCTGCGCGACTCCGGGGCCCGGGTCGTCGTGGCCCTCTCCGGCTCGGACGCGGCCGTCGTCGAGGCCGCCGGCGGCGTCGGCATCGACGCGGTGAGCGTCGGTCCGGCCCTCCCCGAGGAGCTGATGGACGGGGAGCCGGTGGACGGGGCGGTCGAGCGGGCCGACGACGACCTCGCGGTCATCCTCTACACGTCGGGCACGACCGGGCAGCCGAAGGGCGCCGAGCTCACCTACGCCAACATGGCGGGCAACGCGCGGACGACCGCCGACACGCTCGCCGAGAACACCGCCGACGACGTGATCATGGGCTGCCTGCCGCTGTTCCACGTCTTCGGGCTCACCTGCGGGCTCAACACCGCCGTCCTCAAGGGCTCGACGCTCACCCTCATCCCGCGCTTCGACGGCACCAAGGCGCTGTCGGTCATCGCCCGCGACAAGGTCACGATCTTCGACGGCGTGCCCACGATGTTCGCCGCGATGCTGCACTCCCCCGCCGCGGGCACCCAGGACGTCAGCAGCCTGCGGCTGTGCGTCTCCGGCGGCTCGGCCATGCCGGTGGAGATCATGCGGGCTTTCGAGGAGAAGTTCGGCTGCGTCATCCTCGAGGGCTACGGACTGTCCGAGACCTCGCCGGTGGCGTCCTTCAACCACCCGCACGCCGAGCGGAAGCCCGGTTCCATCGGGACGCCGATCGCCGGCGTCGAGATGCGGCTGGTCGACGACGACGGCGAGGACGTCGCCGTCGGGGAGGTCGGCGAGATCGCCATCCGCGGCGAGAACGTGATGAAGGGCTACTGGGGCAAGCCCGAGGAGACGGCCAAGGCGATCCCGGACGGCTGGTTCCGCACCGGTGACCTCGCCCGCCAGGACGACGACGGCTACTTCTTCATCGTCGACCGCAAGAAGGAGATGATCATCCGCGGCGGCTACAACGTGTACCCGCGCGAGATCGAGGAAGCGCTCTACGAGCACCCGGCGGTCGCCGAGGTCGCCTGCGTCGGCGTCGCGCACCCCGAGCTCGGTGAGGAGGTGGCCGCGGCGGTCGCGCTGAAGCCCGGCGCCTCGGCCGAGGTCGACGAGCTGCGCGAGTTCGTCAAGGCGCGCGTCGCCGCCTACAAGTACCCGCGGCACCTGTGGCTGGTGGACTCCCTGCCCAAGGGCCCGACGGGGAAGATCCTCCGCCGCGCCGTCGAGGTGCCCGAGCAGGTGGGCCAGCGGTGAGCGAACCCGCCCGACCGAAGAAGCCCGCGCCCGCTCCGCCGCTGTGGCGGCAGGCGTACGACGCGGCCGAGCGCGCGGTCGCCCCGCGGGCGGAGCAACTCGTCCGCACCGAGTACTTCTCGCTCGGGGTGGCCCTGGCGCGACGCGCCCGGATGCTGGCCGGCCGGTCGGCCCAGGGCCTCAGCGCCCGCGCGTGGCACCTGCTCAACCTGCCGGCGGGCACCGACGTCCGCCGGCTGCGCACGCAGATCGGGGCGCTCGACCGCGAGGTGCGGCGCCTGACCATCCAGCTGGAGCAGGAGCGGCGCCGCTCGGCCGGCGCGCGGTCCCTGCCCACGACGTCGACGGAGGACAGCGATGCCGACGGTGCCCAGCCCGCAGACGGTGCTCGACCGCGTCCGGCGCGACGTCGAGCGCAACGCCCTGCGCGCCCGTAACGGCATCAAGCTCGTCGCCGGTGTCGACCGACCCGGCGTCGGCCAGACCCCCAAGGAGGTCGTCTGGCAGCGCGGCCGCACGCAGCTGTGGCACTACCGCAACGACCCGGAGACCTACGGCGGCGTCCGGTACGAGCCGCCGCTGCTGCTGGTCTTCAGCCTGATCAGCCGCAGCTACATCCTCGACCTGACGCCCGGCAACAGCTTCGTCGAGCAGCTGCTCAGGGCGGGCTTCGACGTCTACATGCTCGACTGGGGCGAGCCCGACGAGCGGGACGCGGAGAACCGGCTCGAGGACTACGTCGACGACTACATCCCCGCCGGCATCGACCGGGTCATGGAGCTCTCCGGCGCGGACGAGGTGAACCTCTTCGGCTACTGCTTCGGCGGTGACCTGGCCCTGCTGTACGCCGCCCACCACCCCGACGCGCCGCTGCGCAGCCTCACCGTGCTCGCGACGCCGGTCGACTTCCGGCACATGGGGCCGCTGGCCGACATCTTCAGCGTGGGCGGGATGGACGTCGGATCGGTCCTCGGCGAGGACGGCAACGTGCCGCCGTCGGTGGTCGTGCAGGGCTTCCGGACGCTGACGCCGACGGCGGAGGTCAGCCGCTACGTGACCCTGTGGGAGCGGCTCTGGAACGACGAGTACGTCGCGTCCTACCAGGCGATGACGGGCTGGTCGGACGACCACGTGCCGTTCCCCGGCGCCGCGGCCCGCGAGACCGCCGAGATGCTGGTGCGGAACAACGGCATGCTCACCGACCGGCTCACCGTCGGCGGCGACCCGGTGCACCTGGCCGACATACAGGTCCCATTCCTCACTGTGCGGGCCAACCGCGACCACATCGTCCCGCCGGACGCGACCGCGCCGCTGATCGACCTCGTCGGCTCGCCGGACAAGCACGAGCTCTGCCTGGACGCCGGGCACATGGGCCTGGTCGTGGGGCGCACGGCCGCGAAGACGACGGTGCCCACGATCATCGACTTCGTCCGCCGCCGGAGCGACCCGATCGACGCCGACGCGGCGCAGGAGGCCTGAGGTGGAGATCGAGCAGCTCGGACCCGAGCGGTGCGACGCCCTGCTGGCGTTCTTCGCGTCCCTGCCCGAGGGCGACGTCACCTTCATCAAGGAGGAGGTCACCGATCCGGAGACGGTGCGCTCCTGGGCCACCGAGACCTCGTCCGGAGGGCGGTGGATCGCCGTCGACGGAGACGAGGTGACCGGCTACGTCGCCGTCCGGCCGCTACCGGGCTGGTCCGATCACGTCGGCGAGGTGCGGCTGGTCGTCTCGCCCGCCAGCCGCGGCAGCGGGCTGGGCCGCACGCTGGCCCGGCGCGCCCTGACCGAGGCGGTCTCCTCCGGCCTGTCCAAGCTGGTGGTGGAGGTCGTCGCCGAGCAGGGCGCGGCGCTGGCGCTGTTCACCGACCTCGGGTTCAGCGGCGAGGCGCTGCTGCGCGACCACATCCGCGACCGGAACGGCGAGCTGCGCGACCTCATGGTGCTCGCCCACCACGTGAACGAGACGTGGGCGGGGATGGACACCGTCGGCATCGCCGACGAGCTGAGCTCCGCCGGCGGCTGACGTCGTGCCTGCGGAAATGAGACGTCGCTAGGGAGACCCGGCGATACGGTCGCCGCCATGCCACGTCCACGAGAGCTGAAGCCTGGCGAGCGGGCGCTGCTCGACGGCCTCCTCGCGCAGGACTTCGAGGGCGTCGCGGAGCTCCGCGAGCAGGTGGAGCAGGTGCGTGCGGGGCCGGGCTACACCTGCGGTTGCGGGAGCATCGACCTCCTCCCGGCTCCGTCGTCGCCGGCGTCGACGGCGGGGAGTCCCGTGCCCGCTGAAGGGGTCATCCGGGACGCTTCGGGTGAGGAGGTCGGCGGCCTGCTCCTGTTCCTGGACGCCGGACGGTTGTCCCTGCTCGAGGTGCACTCCTACGGGGACCCGTTGCCCCTCCCGCCGGTGGAGCACGTCGACTGGGTGGTCCAGCCCGCCCCGCTCAGCGCTCCGTGACCTGCCCGTCGACGACCTCGAGCCGGCGCGTGGTGTGCACGGCGTCGAGCATCCGGCGGTCGTGGGTGACCAGCAGCAGCGTGCCCGGGTAGGCGGCGAGCGCCTGCTCCAGCTGCTCGATCGCCGGCAGGTCGAGGTGGTTGGTCGGCTCGTCGAGCACCAGCACGTTGATCCCGCGCGCCTGCAGCAGCGCCAGCCCCGCGCGGGTGCGCTCGCCCGGTGAGAGCGTGGCCGCGGGCCGCAGCACGTGCTCGGCCGTGAGCCCGAACTTGGCCAGGAGCGTGCGCACCTCGGACGTCGGCCAGTCGGGCACCTCGGCGGAGAACGCGTCCAGCAGCTGCTCGGCCCCGAAGAACCGGCTGCGCGCCTGCTCGATCTCGCCGATCTGCACCGCGGGCCCCAGGGACGCGCTGCCCTCCTCCAGCGGCACCCGGCCGAGCAGCGCCGCGAGCAGGGTCGACTTCCCCGAGCCGTTGGCGCCGGTGATCGCGACCCGGTCGCCCCAGTCGACCTGCAGGTCGACCGGGCCGAGCGTGAAGCCGCCCCGCCGGACCACGGCGCCGCGGAGGGTGGCCACCACGGCGCCGGCGCGGGGGGCCGCGGCGATCTCCATCCGCAGCTCCCACTCCTTGCGGGGCTCCTGGACGACCTCGAGGCGCTCGATCATCCGCTCGGTCTGCTTGGCCTTGGCGCCCTGCTTCTCCGAGGTGGCGCGGTGGTGGTTCTTGACGTGCTTGTCGCCGTCGGTGGCCTTCTTGATCGAGTCGCGGACGCCCTTGGCCAGCCAGTTGCGCTGCATCCGTGCCCGGGCCTCGAGCCCTGCCTTGGTCTCGGCGTACTCCTCGTACTCCTCGCGCGCGTGCCGCCGGGCGACCTCCCGCTCGGTCAGGTACGCCTCGTAGCCGCCGTCCACCACGCGCACGAGCTGCTGGGCGAGGTCGAGCTCGACCACGCGGGTCACGGTGCGGCTGAGGAACTCGCGGTCGTGGCTGACGACGACGATGCCCGCCCGCGCCCCGGTGACGAACCGCTCCAGCTGGTCCAGCGCGGCCAGGTCGAGGTCGTTGGTCGGCTCGTCGAGCAGCAGGACGTCGTAGCGCGAGAGCAGCAGCGCGGCCAGACCCACGCGGGCCGCCTGGCCACCGGACAGGCCGGCGGTCGCGGCGTCGAGGGCTACGCCGGGCGCCACCTCGGCGACGACCTCCGCGGCACGGTCCTCGAGATCGGCGCCGCCGAGCGCGAGCCACTGCTCGAGGGCGTCGCCGTAGGCGTCGTCGGCGCCGGGGCGGCCGGCGGCCAGGTCGTCGGTGGCCGCGTCCAGGGCCGCCTGCGCGGCCGCGACGCCGGTGCGCCGGGCGAGCGCGGCGAGGACGGTCTCCCCCTCCCGGCGCTCGTGCTCCTGCGGCAGGTAACCGAGGGTGGCGGTCGGCGGGCTGACGACGAGCGAGCCTGCCTCGGCCGGGAGCTCGCCGGCGAGGATGCGCAGCAGCGTCGACTTGCCCGCGCCGTTGACGCCGACGAGCCCGACGACGTCACCGGGGGCCACGACGAGGTCGAGACCGGAGAAGAGGACGCGGGCGCCGTGGCCGGCGGAGAGGCCGCGCGCGACGAGGGTGGCACTCATGGGGGGTTGCTCCTAGGCGGTACGAGAGGGCCGGACGGGATCGGCGACTACCGCAGCGAGAGCACGACCCGACGATAGCCGAGCCGCTGGGGGGTTCACCCGCCGTTTTCGCCGTCCGGGTCGAAGGCGTCCTCGTCGTAGCCGTCCCCGTCGGCCGTGTCGTCGCCCGAGGGGCGCCGCCGGACGAGCCACGGCTGGAGGTGGTCGTACCCGCGGACGGAGACCCGCCGCAGCGGGCGGACCTTGTAGGCAGGGTGCTCGCGCAGCCACTCGGCGAGGTCGCGGTCGACCAGCATCGTGCCCGGGCGCGCCAGCGACGTGAGCCGGCTGGCCAGGTTCACCACCGGCGAGTAGACGTCGCCGAGCCGGGTCAGGACGGCTCCGTAGGCCGCCCCGACCCGCAGCGGCGGGCGCTCGTCGGCGTTCCACGCCACCGGCAGCGACAGCCCGATCTCGACGGCGTCGATGGCGCTGCCCGCGGTGAACAGGACGCCGTCCCCCACGGTCTTGACGACCCGGCCGTGGTGGCGGGCGATGACCTCGGCGGCGATGCTCTCGAAGTCCTCCACCATGGCCCCGAGCTCCCGCCCGCCCATGCCGCGGCTGCGCGAGGTGTAGCCGACGAGGTCGGCGAAGCCCACGGCCAGCTCGCGGCGGTCGCCGGTGCCCGTCGCGGCCAGCAGCCGGTCGGCGTTCGCGGCCAGGTGCCGCCGCCACACGTAGTCCTGGACCTGGCGGAGCCTGGGCAGCAGCAGCCGGGCGGCGTCGATGGCCTCGTCGACCGACGCCGTCGGCCGGTCGTCGTCACCCCCGGCGCGGGCGAGGGCATCGGCCAGCATGTCGGTCTGCCAGTCGGCCAGGCGCGACAGCGCCTGGCCCATGGCGCGCGCGATCGAGGCCTCGGTGTCGGGTCCGACGAACCCGGACTCGATCATGGACGAGAGCACGCCCAGGGCCTCGACGTCGGCGTCGGTGAACGCCGGGTCGTCGTCGGCGGCGTCGGGGAACCCCAGGGCCCGCCACAGCCGCTGCGTGCGCTCGGGGGGCATGCCGGCCATCTCGGCCACCTGGAGCCGCGTGTAGCGGCGCGGTCCGTCGAGCAGCAGCCGCTCGAGCGCCTCCCGGGCGTCCGGGCCCGGCGCCTCCCCCGCGTCGTCCATGCGCCTCGATCGACCTCAGCCGGTGGTGTGCACGACGAGCACGTCGACCTGCGACCGGCGGGTCGCGTCGGCGGGCACCGAGCCGAGCAGCCGTCCCTTGATGCCGGCCAGCCCCCGGTTGCCGACCACCAGCAGATCGGCGTCCTCCCGGCGGACGACGTCGAGCAGTGCCTCCACCGGCGATCCCTGGACGGCGACGGTCTTCACGTTCTTCGCGCCCGCGGCGCCCGCCCGCTCGGCGGCGGTGCGCACGGTGTCCTCGGCGGGGTGCGAGCCGACGACCTGGTAGGCGTCCTCCCCGAGGGCGTCCTGGGCGCGCGACAGCTCGCGGTCGTCGGCCTCGGTCGGCAGGTAGGCGCAGGCGATGACCAGCGTGGCACCGGAGGCGCCGGCCACGGCACCGGCCCGCGCGACGGCGCGGAGGGAGGACTCCGACCCGTCGGTCCCGACGACGATCGTCCGGTAGGCGCTCGAGGTCTCGCTCACGGCGGGGACTCTATGTGACCTGATGACGTGGGTCACCCCGAGATCATTTCGCGCACGGCGGAGCGCGACGGCACGCCGATCAGCTGCGAGGGCTCCCGGGAGCAACCCCTGGTGCGCTTGGATGGGTGCGCCCCGGCGGTCCACCTCGAGGAGACGTCATTTCCAACCCCAGCACCGCGACGGTCGACCCCGTCCGGGTCGAGGTGCGCGGACTCAGCAAGTCCTTCGGTCAGGTGCGCGCCGTCTCCGACCTCGGCTTCACCGTCGAACCCGGTTCGGTGACCGGCTTCCTGGGCCCGAACGGCGCCGGGAAGACCACCACGCTCCGCATGCTGCTCGGCCTCATGCGGCCCGACGCCGGGACGGCGACCTTCAACGGCGCCCCGTACGCGTCCCTGGCGCAGCCGCTGCGGACCGTGGGCGCCGTCCTGGAGACCGCCTTCCACCCGGCGCGCTCGGGCCGCAACCACCTGCGCGTGTACTGCCGCGCCGCAGGCTTCCCGCTCTCCCGTGCCGACGAGGTGCTGGTGCAGGTCGGGCTGGCCGATGCCGGCAACCGGCGGGCCGGCGGCTACTCGCTCGGCATGCGGCAGCGGCTCGCCCTGGCCACCGCCCTGCTCGGCGACCCCGCCGTCCTGGTCCTCGACGAGCCGGCCAACGGCCTGGACCCCGAGGGCATCCAGTGGCTGCGCGGCTTCCTGCGGCACATGGCCCACGACCAGGGGCGGACCGTCCTGGTGTCCAGCCACCTGCTGTCGGAGGTCGAGCAGACCGTCGACCGGGTCGTGATCGTCGGCGCCGGCCGCCTGGTCCGCGAAGGCTCCATGGAGCAGCTGCGCTCGGGCGCCGACGGCGCCGGGACGGTCCTCGTCCGGAGCCCCGAGGTCGCGCGGCTGGCCGACGTCCTCCGTGCCGACGGCGCGCAGGTCGGCCAGGAGGACGGAGCGCTCACCGTCACCGGCACCACCCCGGCCGACGTGGGCCGCCGGGCGTTCGCCGCCGGCATCGAGCTGCACGAGCTGCGCTCGCGCACCAGCGGTCTCGAGGAGATCTACTTCCAGCTCACCAGCGGCTCCGAGCAGTACGCCGCGCCGTCGCCGACCGTGCAGGAGGCCACCCGATGACCCGCCTGGTGCGCGCCGAGTGGACCAAGCTGTTCACCACGAAGGTCTGGCTCGGGCTCCTGCTCGGCTCCATCGTCATGGTGGTCGGGTTCTCGATCCTGTTCACCTCATTCGCCGGCAACGCCGAGAGCGGCATCCCGGCGGTGGGCACCTCGCTCTACGAGGAGCTGGCCCTCTCGCAGGCGGCGAACGCCAACATCCTGTTCCTCATCCTCGGGATCATCGGGATGACGCAGGAGTACCGGCACCGGACGGCGACGCCGACCTTCCTCACCGAGCCCCGACGCGGCCGGGTGGTCGTGGCGAAGCTGCTGGCCTACGCCGCGGCGTCCGTCGTCTTCGCCGTGATCGTGGCGGCGGTCAACTACGTCGTCGTGGCCATCCACGCCGGCGCCCGCGGTGCCGCCCCGGCGCTGAACGGGGAGAACCTCGCGGTCCTGGGCCGCTCCGCCCTGGCGCTGGTGATCTACGCGGTGATCGGCGTCGGCATCGGGGCGCTCTTCAAGAACCAGGTGGGCGCCATCGTCGGCGGCCTGGTCTACCTGTTCGTCGTCGAGCCGGTCATCCGCTCGATCCCGGCGACGGCGGGCGCCTACAAGTGGATGCCCGGCGGCGCGCTCGAGGCGCTGACGGCGACGTTCGAGGGCCCGGAGCTCCTGGCCGGCTGGCAGGGCGCCCTGCTGCTCGTCGGCTACGGCCTGCTCGCGGCGTTGCTCGGCACCCTGCTGGCGGTGCGGCGCGACGTCGTGTAGCCACGACCCCGTCCTCGTCGCCACGGAGAACGGGAGACCCGTGTGACCACGCGCATGACGGCCCAGCGGCTGTGCCGGTCGATCGCGGCCGGGGAGGTCGACGAGGTGCGCACCGCCGTCGAGGCGTCCCCCCGGCTGCTCGGCGGCACCGTCGAGCGGGACGGGCAGGGCGGCTGGACGCCGCTGCACGTCGCGGTCGCCGAGTGCCAGTCCGACGTCGTGCGGCTCCTGGTGGCCGCGGGTGCCGACCTCGGGGCGCGGACCGAGCACCGCCGCACGCCCCTGCACGTGGCCCTCGAGCACTGCCCGGACCTGGTCCCGCTGCTCCTCGAGCTCGGCGCGGTCCTCGACGCCCCGAGCGCGGCCTACCTGGACCGGCTCGACGAGCTGACCGCGCACCTGGACGACGGCGCCTCGCTCGCCGACGCCGAGTCCGGGGTGGACCTGCTGTCCTGGGCCGCGCTCGGCGGGGCACCGTCCACCGCGCGGCTGCTCCTGGAGCGCGGGGCGGACGCCGACGGCGGCGCGCTGCTCGCGGCGGCATCCGGGGCCCGTCTCGAACTGGTGCGGCTCCTCCTGGACGCCGGCGCCGACGTCGACCGCCGGGACCGGGACTCCGGACGCGTGCCGCTGCACGCGGCCGTCAGCAGCGGCGCCGAGGAGTCGCTCGACGTCGTCCGGGTGCTGCTGGCCGCCGGGGCCGACGTCAACGCGACCACCAACGACGGCGCGAGCGCCCTGGACATCACCCGGGTGGCCGCGGCCCGCCACCGGAGGGGCGACGCGGGGAGGGCGACCGCCAACGATGCGCTGGTCGACCTGCTCGCGTCGCACGGCGCCACCGACTAGGACCGTCGCACCCGGTCAGGGAACAGGACCGGGCGTAGACTCGACACCCGGTCCAGCCATGCCCTCAGGCTCGTGCACCACGGCCTGCGGTCACGACGACAGCAGCACCAGCACACACGACGCAGCCAACAGACGAAGAAGGCACTCGACCCCGTGTCAAGCGTGAGCTCATCCCGGCCCTCCCCCGCGTCCTCCTCCCCGGTGGCCGGCTTCGGCACCAACGAGTGGCTGGTCGAGGAGATGTACCAGCAGTACCTCGCCGACCCCGCCAGCGTGGACCAGGCGTGGCACGAGTTCTTCGCCGACTACCGGCCCGGCAGCCCGGTGGGGGCCGCCGACCGCACCGAGCAGCCGGCCGCCTCCAACGGAGCCGCCGCGCCGAAGCAGCAGCCGGCCGCGCAGGCTCCGGCGCCGTCCCCCGCCCCGAAGCCGGCCGCCGCCGCGCCCGCGGAGAAGCCCGCCCCCAAGCCGGCCGAGAAGCCCGCGGACAAGCCCGCCCCGGCGGCCGCCGCCGCGAAGGCACCGGCCGCGCCGGTCGCTGCCGGCTCCCAGTCGCCGCTGCGCGGCGCCGCCGCGGCCGTCGTCA
Organism: Blastococcus sp. SYSU D00922; assembly: GCF_054050495.1. Classification (NCBI taxonomy): domain Bacteria; kingdom Bacillati; phylum Actinomycetota; class Actinomycetes; order Geodermatophilales; family Geodermatophilaceae; genus Blastococcus; species Blastococcus sp. SYSU D00922. The sequence continues at coordinate 29,568 of NZ_JBJGZL010000005.1, read as the reverse complement.
AGAACATGAACGTCTCGCTCACCGTCCCGACGGCGACGAGCGTGCGCGCGGTGCCGGCGAAGCTCCTGGCCGACAACCGCATCGTCATCAACAACCACCTGGCCCGCTCCCGCGGCGGGAAGGTCTCCTTCACCCACCTCATCGGCTACGCGCTGGTGCGGGCGCTGGACGACTTCCCCAACATGAACAACGCCTACGCCGAGGTCGACGGCAAGCCGGTGCTGGTGCAGCCCGAGCACGTCAACTTCGGCCTGGCCATCGACCTGCCGAAGCCCGACGGCTCCCGCTCCCTCGTCGTCGCCTCGATCAAGGCCGCCGAGGAGATGGACTTCGCCCAGTACTGGGCCGCCTACGAGGACGTCATCCGCCGGGCGCGTCAGAACAAGCTGACGATGGAGGACTTCTCCGGCACGACGATCAGCCTCACCAACCCGGGCACGATCGGCACCAACCACTCGGTGCCGCGGCTGACCGCCGGCCAGGGCGCGATCATCGGCGTCGGGGCCATGGAGTACCCGGCCGAGTTCCAGGGGATGAACCCCGACGCGCTCACCGAGATGGCCGTGTCGAAGATCATCACGCTGACCTCGACCTACGACCACCGGATCATCCAGGGCGCCGAGTCCGGCGACTTCCTGCGCCGGCTGCACGCCCTCCTGCTGGGCGAGGACGGCTTCTACGACGAGGTCTTCCGCTCGCTGCGGATCCCCTACGAGCCGGTGCGCTGGATGCCGGACGTGCGGATCACGCGCGAGGGGCAGATCGACAAGGAAGCCCGCGTCATCGAGGTCATCGAGTCCTACCGGCGCAACGGCCACCTCATGGCCGACACCGACCCGCTCGAGTTCAAGGTCCGCACCCACCCCGACCTCGACATCCTCGAGCACGGCCTGACCCTCTGGGACCTCGACCGGAAGTTCCCCGTCGGCGGCTTCGCCGGCGAGAAGCTGATGGCGCTGCGCGACATCCTGGGCGTCCTGCGCAACTCCTACTGCCGCACGGTCGGCGTGGAGTACATGCACATCACCGACCCCGAGGAGCGCGAGTGGCTCCAGAAGCGGGTCGAGGTCAAGCACGAGCAGCCCGACCGCGAGAAGCAGAAGCACGTGCTGGGCCGGCTCAACGCCGCGGAGGCGTTCGAGACCTTCCTGCAGACGAAGTACGTGGGGCAGAAGCGGTTCAGCCTCGAGGGCGGCGAGTCGCTCATCCCGGTCCTGGACGAGGTCCTGCTCGCCGGCACCGACCACGGCCTCGACGAGGTCGCGATCGGCATGCCGCACCGCGGCCGGCTCAACGTCCTGGCCAACGTGCTGGGCAAGAGCTACGCGAAGATCTTCGGCGAGTTCGAGGGCAACATCGACCCCGGCACCGTCCAGGGCTCCGGCGACGTGAAGTACCACCTCGGCGCCACCGGCACCTTCCGCAACCCGTTCAAGCCCGAGGCCGAGATCGCCGTCTCGCTGGCCAGCAACCCCAGCCACCTGGAGACGGTCAACCCGGTGCTCGAGGGCATCGTGCGGGCCAAGCAGGACATGATCGACAAGGGCGAGCAGGGCTTCACCGTCCTGCCGGTCCTCCTGCACGGCGACTCGTCGTTCGCCGGCCAGGGCGTCGTCCAGGAGACGCTGAACCTCTCCCAGCTGCGCGGCTACCGCACCGGCGGCACGGTGCACGTCGTCGTCAACAACCAGGTCGGCTTCACCACCAGCCCGACGGCGGCCCGGTCGAGCCTCTACTCCACCGACGTCGCCCGCATGGTCAACGCACCGGTCTTCCACGTGAACGGCGACGACCCGGAGGCCTGCGTGCGGGTCGCCCGGCTGGCGGTCGACTACCGGCAGGAGTTCAAGAAGGACGTCGTCATCGACCTCGTCTGCTACCGCCGGCGCGGGCACAACGAGGGCGACGACCCGTCGATGACCCAGCCGCTGATGTACGACATCATCGACCGCAAGCGCTCGGTCCGGAAGCTCTACACCGAGGCGCTGGTCGGCCGGGGCGACATCACCCTGGACGAGGCCGAGGAGGCCCTCAAGGACTACCGGGGCCAGCTCGAGCGGGCCTTCGCCGAGACCCACGACGCCCAGGACTCCTCGAAGCCCGAGCCCGTCATGGACCCGCGCACCCCGCAGGAGTCGCAGGTCGACACGGCGATCACCCGTGAGGTGCTCAAGGCCGTCGGCGACGCGCACGTCTCGTTCCCGCCGGACTTCACGCCGCACCCGAAGCTGCAGAAGATGCTCGAGAAGCGGGCCGCGATGGCCAGCGAGGGCGGCATCGACTGGGCGATGGGCGAGCTGCTCGCCTTCGGGTCGCTGCTCATGCAGGGCGTGCCGGTCCGCCTGGCCGGCCAGGACTCCCGACGCGGCACGTTCGTCCAGCGCCACTCGGTCCTCATCGACCGCGAGACCGCGGCCGAGTACACGCCGCTGCTGCACCTCACCGACGACCAGGCGAAGTTCTTCGTCTACGACTCGCTGCTGTCGGAGTACGCGGCGCTGGGCTTCGAGTACGGCTACTCGGTGGCCAACCCGAAGGCGCTGGTGCTCTGGGAGGCGCAGTTCGGCGACTTCGTCGACGGCGCCCAGATGGTCATCGACGAGTTCATCAGCTCCGGTGAGGCCAAGTGGGGCCAGCGCTCCGGCGTGGTCATGCTGCTGCCCCACGGGCTCGAGGGCCAGGGCCCCGACCACTCCAGCGGCCGCATCGAGCGGTTCCTGCAGCTGTCGGCCGAGAACAACATGACGGTCGCCAACTGCTCGACGCCGGGCAACTACTTCCACCTGCTCCGCCGCCAGGCGCTCTCCGACGTGCACCGCCCCCTGGTCGTGTTCACGCCGAAGTCGCTGCTGCGGGCCAAGGCGGCGGTGAGCTCGGTCGAGGAGTTCACCGAGCAGCGCTTCCGCCCGGTGCTGCCGGACACCGGTGTCGGCGGCGAGCCGCTCGACGCCTCCGCCGTCCGCAAGGTGCTGCTCTGCAGCGGCAAGATCGCCTACGACCTCATGGCGCAGCGGGAGAACGACGGCACCGCCGACACCGCGATCGTGCGGGTCGAGCAGCTCTACCCGTTGCCGGCCGAGCAGATCCGGGCCGAGCTGGAGCGGTACCCGAACGCGAACGACGTCGTGTGGGTGCAGGAGGAGCCGGCCAACATGGGCGCCTGGCAGTTCATGGCGGTCAACCTCCCCGAGCACCTGCCGGAGGGCCGCACGTTCCGCCGGGTCAGCCGGCGCGCGTCGGCCAGCCCGGCGGTCGGGTCGGCCAAGGTGCACGAGGTCGAGCAGCGCAAGCTGATCGCCGAGGCGTTCGCGGACTAGCCGATGTACTTCACCGATCGCGGGCTCGAGGAGCTCGCCGACCGGCGCGGCGAGGAGCAGGTGACGCTCGCCTGGTTGGCCGACCAGATGCAGGCCTTCGTCGACCAGAACCCCGACTTCGAGGTGCCGGTCGAGCGGCTGGCCACCTGGCTGGCCCGCGGGGGCACGGACGACGACGACGACGAGTGAGGCTGCTGTCGTGACCCCGACTTCCGGGAAGTAGGGCCCTGGGCACACCTCCAGAGCCCTGTTTCCCCGAAGTCGGGGCCGCAGACCGCGCGCCTTCCCGACCGGTGGCCGCGGGGGCGTCACCCTGTGCGCGTGCTCGGACACTCGCACGCCCTGTCGGGCCTGGCCGCGGGCGCGGCGACGCTGCCCTGGGCGCCCGTACACGGCACCGTCGCCCAGGTCGCCTGGATCTCGGCGGCCGGCGGGTTCGCGATGCTGCCCGACCTCGACCAGCAGGGTTCGACGATCTCGCGGATGTGGGGGCCGTTCACCGACGTCCCCTCGGGCCTGGTCGGCACGGTCGCCCGCGGGCACCGCTGGGGCACGCACGACGCGATCCTCGGCCCCGCCGTCCTCGGCGGGCTCGCCTACCTCGCGGCCGGCGCGTACTGGTCGAGCCTGCTGCTCATGGCGCTGGCCATCGGCCTGGCCCTGCGCGCCCTGCACTTCGTCATCCCCGGCCGGGCCGAGAACACCGTCATCGGCAACCTGCTGCTGTCGTGGGGCGGCGCGTGGTACCTCCTGGAGCACAGCCCGAGCCCCGCGTGGCTGCCGTACGCGGTGGGCGTCGGAGTGCTCACCCACATCGCCGGTGACTTCCTGACCAAGGAGGGCATCCCGGTGCCCGTCTTCTGGCTGGTCCGCCGCAGCCGGTTGGCGCCGATCCACCTGCGCACCGGGGCCTTCGTCGAGAAGGCCGTCCTCGTGCCGGTCTTCCTGGTCGCGATCGCGGTGTTCGTCTACCTGAACACCGCGGCGGGCACCGCCATCGACCCGATCGTGGAGCGCATCCTCAGCCTCGGCTGACCGGGTTCACGGGCGCCCGGGGCGGGCAGACCCGTCCCGTGGAACGCCTCTCGGGCACGCTGCTCAACTGGGCCAGCATCCTGGACGACGAGACCCGCCGGCAGGCCGAGCGCACCGCGACGCTGCCGTTCATCCACCCGCACATCGCGCTGATGCCCGACGCGCACCTGGGCAAGGGCGCGACCGTGGGCTCGGTCCTGCCCACCAAGGGCGCGATCATCCCGGCCGCGGTGGGCGTGGACATCGGCTGCGGGATGATCGCCGTCCGGACGCCGTGGTCGGTGGACGAGGTGCGCTCGCGCGGGTCGCTGGCACCCCTGCGCGGCGACATCGAGCGCGCCGTCCCGCTGTCGGCCGGCAAGTACAACAAGAAGCTGACCGACTCCGCGAAGCGCCGCGTCGCCGAGCTGGAGGCGAAGGCCGACGAGCTCGGCCCGACGGTGCTCCGCTCGGTCACCTCCACCGCGCCGAACTGGGCCCTGCAGCTGGGCAGCCTCGGCTCGGGCAACCACTTCATCGAGGTCACCGCCGACGAGCGGCAGCGGGTCTGGCTCTTCCTGCACTCGGGCAGCCGCGGCGTGGGCAACAAGATCGCCTCGAAGCACATCGCCATCGCCCAGCAGCGGGCCCGCGACGAGCACCTCGACCTCCCCGACCGCGACCTCGCCTGGCTCGACGAGGGCACCCCGGAGTTCGACCGGTACATCGCCGAGCTGCAGTGGGCGCAGCACTTCGCCCTGCTCAACCGCGAGGAGATGATGGACCGGGTCGCCGCGGCCCTCGCGGCACACATGCGCGCCGACGGGACGCCGGAACTCGAGCGGATCAACTGCCACCACAACTTCACCCAGCGGGAACGGCACTTCGACGAGGACCTGTGGATCTCCCGCAAGGGCGCCATCCAGGCGAGGAAGGGCCAGGACGGGGTGATCCCGGGCTCGATGGGGACGGCGAGCTACGTGGTCCGGGGCCTCGGCAACCCCGAGTCTCTGGAGTCCTCGCCGCACGGTGCCGGCCGGGTCTACTCCCGGAGCAAGGCCCGCCGGACCTTCACCCGGGCGCAGCTCGAGGAGTCCATGCGCGGCATCGAGTGGCGGCACAGCGACGCCTTCCTCGACGAGATCCCGGCGGCCTACAAGGACGTCGACGTCGTGATGGCCGACGCCGCCGACCTGGTCGAGATCCGGCACACCCTCCGGCAGCTGGTGAACGTGAAGGGCGACTGAGCGGTACCGTGCCGATCTTGTGACCGCCGTCTCGCCAGCCCCTCGGCTCAGCCGGGGCACGCACGTCGGCTACGCCCTGGGCTCGATCGGGACAGCAGCGTTCGGCACGGTGCCGGGCCTCCTGCTCCTCTACTACCTGACCGACGTGCTCGGCGTCGCCGCCGGGATCGCCGGGCTGGTGGTGTTCCTGCCCAAGGCGTGGGACGTCGTCCTGAACCCGTGGATCGGCAGCCGCTCAGACCGGACCGAGAGCCGGTGGGGTCCGCGGCGCCCGTGGATGCTGGCCGGCGCGGTGACCCTGCCGCTGCTGTTCGTCCTGGTCTTCGCCGGTCCGGGCGCTCCCCCGGCGCTCGCCGCGGTGTGGGTTGCGGTCACCTTCCTGCTGGCCGCCACGGCCTACGGCTGCTTCCAGGTGCCCTACGTCGCCCAGCCCGCCGAGATCACCGACGACCCCGGTGAGCGCTCGACGCTGATGGCCTGGCGGGTGGCCGCTCTCGCGCTGGGCATCCTGCTCGCCGGCGCGGGCGCGCCCGCCGTCGTGGACGCCTTCGGCGACGGGCGCGGCGGCTACCTCGCGATGTCGGTCTTCGTCGCCCTGCTGCTCGCCGTCGGGATGCTCGGCGCCGTCCTCGGCACGAGGAAGGCGCCCACGCTGACCCGCGTCCGGAGCGAGGGCCGGCTGGGGACGACCTTGAGGCTGGCCTGGGCGTCGCGGCCGTTCCGGGTGCTGCTGGTCGGCTTCGTCGTCCAGGCGCTCGGGATCGGCGTGATGCTGGCCGGGGTCCCGTACTTCTCCGAGCAGGTCCTCGACGACCCGGACGCCGGCACGCTGCTGTTCGCCGCGCTCGTCGCGCCGGCGATCCTCGTCATGCCGCTCTGGCTGCGGGTCGGCCGCCGGCTCGGCAAGCGCACCGGCCTGCTCGTCTCGTCGGCGCTGTTCACCGCCGGCGCCGCGCTGCTGGCCGTGGTGCCCTCGGGTGGCACGGCTCTCGCCGTTCCGCTGGTCGTCCTCGTCGGCGTCGGCTACGCCGGGATGCAGATGTTCCCGCTGTCGATGCTCCCGGACGTGATCGCCGCTGACGAGACGGCGTCCGGCGAGCGCCGCGCCGGCGTCTTCACCGGGGTGTGGACCGCCGCCGAGACCCTCGGCCTGGCCGTCGGCCCCGGACTCCTCGGCCTGCTGCTCGCCGCGGCCGGCTACGTCTCGTCCACCGGCGACGAGGTGGTCGCGCAGTCGGACACGGCCGTCCTCGCCGTCCGCGTCGGGTTCACCCTCGTCCCGGCACTGCTGGTCTTCGCCAGCATCCCCGTCCTCGCGCGCTACCGCCTCGACGCCCAGGAGAACGCGTGACCCCCGACGACGTGCTCGCCGAGCTGACCGCCCTCCAGACCGGCGACCTCCCGACCCACGGCGGCGCGACCATGGCCTACGTCTACGACTCCGGCCGCGAGGAGATCGAGGAGCTCGCGGCGGCCGCCCAGGCGGCGTTCCAGTGGACCAACGCCCTCGACCCGACCGCCTTCCCGAGCGTCGCCCGCATCGAGAACGACCTCGTCGGAGCGGCTGTCCGCCTGCTCGGTGGGGGCGCCGCCACGGTCGGCACGCTGACCAGCGGGGGGACCGAGAGCTGCCTGCTGGCTGTGCTCGCCGCGCGGGAGCGGTGGCGCCGCCGCGGCGGGCAGGGACGGCCGCGGCTGCTGCTGCCGGTCACCGCGCACGCCGCCTTCCGCAAGGCCGCGCACCTGTTCGACCTGGAGATCGCCGACGTCCCGGTGGACCCGGTCACCTGCCGCGCCGTCCCGGCCGCCGTCGCCGACCTGCTCGACGACCGGGCGGCGCTGGTGGTGGTGAGCGCGCCGTCCTACCCGCACGGCGTCCTCGACCCGGTCGGCGAGGTCGCCGGGCCGGCCGCTGCCGCGGGCGTCCCCTGCCACGTCGACGCCTGCATCGGCGGGTGGATCCTGCCGTTCCTCGACGACGTCCCCGAGCCGTTCGACCTGTCGGTCCCGGGCGTCTCCTCCCTCTCGGTCGACCTGCACAAGTACGGCTACGCGCCCAAGGGCGTCTCGGTGCTGCTGACCGCCGACCCGGAGCTGCGGCAGGAGCACTGGTTCGCAACCGCCGGCTGGCCCGGCTACCCCGTCGTGAACCCGACGCTGGCCGGCACCCGCCCGGCCGGTGCCATGGCGGCGGCGTGGGCGATCCACCGCTGGCTCGGCGACGACGGCTACCGGGCGCTGGCCCGGCAGGCGCACGAGGCGACCCGGGCCCTCGCAGCGGGCATCGACGCCCTCGACGGCCTCCGGGTCGTCGGCGACCCGGTCACCACCCTGGTGGCGGTCGCCCAGGACGGCCCGGACGGCGTCGACGTGCTGAACCTGGCCGACGAGATGACCGCGCGCGGCTGGCTGCTGCAGCCGCAGCCGCCCTTCGCCCAGCCCGGCGGCGACCTGCCCGCGACGCTGCACCTGACGGTGACCGGGGCGACGGCCGGCCGGGTGGACGCGCTGCTGGCCGACCTCGCCGAGGCCGCCCGCGCGGCGTCGGTGCTGCCCCCACCCGTCGCCGACCCCGACCTGGTCGCCGCGGCCGCGACCATCGACCCCGCGACGCTCACCGTCGCGGAGGTCGACGCGCTGCTCGAGGTCGCCGGGGTCGGCGGGGGCCGGCTGCCCGAGCGGATGGCGCCGGTGCACGCCCTGGTCGCGGCGCTCCCCCGGCCCGTGGCCGAGCGGCTGCTCGCCGGCGTCCTCGACCTGGTCTACCGACCCAGCCGGGACCCCGCTAGCGCGTGACGCCCTGTTCCCGCGCGCAGGCCCCGACCGCCGCGGCGACGGCCTCGGCGACCCGGCGGTCGAGCGGGCTGGGCACGACGTAGTCGGCACGCACCTCGTCGCCGACGACGTCGGCGATCGCGGACGCGGCGGCCAGCTTCATCTCCTCGGTGATGCTGGTGGCACCGGCGTCGATCGCGCCGCGGAAGACGCCGGGGAAGGCGAGCACGTTGTTGATCTGGTTGGGCAGGTCACTGCGCCCCGTGGCCACGACCGCGGCGTACTTCGCGGCCATCTCCGGGTCGACCTCCGGTGTCGGGTTGGCCAGGGAGAAGACGATGCAGTCGGGGGCCATCGAGGCGATCGCCGACTCCGGGACCGACCCGCCGGAGAGGCCGAGGTAGACGTCCGCGCCCTCGAGCGCGCCGACCATCGTCCCGGCGTAGCCGGCCTTGTTCGTGTTCTCGACCAGCCACTGCTTGATCGGTGTCAGGTCGTCGCGGCCGGAGTGGAGTACGCCCTTGGAGTCGGCCACCGCGATGTCGCCGATGCCGGCCTCGACCAGGATCTTCGTGCACGCGACGCCCGCCGCCCCGGCGCCGGCGACGACCACCCGCAGGTCGCCGAGCTCCCGGCCGACGACCTTCGCGGCGTTGCGCAGGGCCGCCAGGACGACGATCGCCGTCCCGTGCTGGTCGTCGTGCATGACCGGGATGTCGAGCCGTTCCCGCAACCGGGCCTCGATCTCGAAGCACCGGGGTGCGCTGATGTCCTCGAGGTTGATCCCGCCGAAGGAGGGCGCGATCGCCGCGACCGTCTCGACGACCGCGTCGACGTCCGTCGTGGACAGCACGACCGGGACGGCCGAGAGGTCGGCGAACTCCTTGAACAGGCAGGCCTTGCCCTCCATGACGGGCAGGGACGCCGTCGGCCCGATGTCGCCGAGCCCGAGGACGGCGGTGCCGTCGGAGACCACGGCGACCACGCGCGGGGCCCAGGTGAACCGGCGGGCCAGCTCCGGCTCGGCGGCGATCGCGCTCGACACCCGGGCCACGCCGGGCGTGTAGGTGAGGGCGAGGTCGGCGATCGACTCGATCGGCCGGGTCGCCGTCACCGAGAGCTTGCCGCCCTCGTGCACCGCGAATGCCGGGTCGTCGGCGAAGCGGTCGGTCGTGGCGGCATCGTCGCCGCCGGGAGAGTTGCCGCCCATGGACACCGAGCGTAATCGGGCGGCGGAGCTGTACCGCCGGTCAGGTGCGCGGTACGGCGGGCACCCGCCCCGGGCGCGGCCAGAGGCGGCACAGCACGCGGCCGACGACCACCGCCGGACCGAACGCCCGGCTGTCGTCGCCGACGAACGCGTTGTCCCCCTCGACCCAGTGCCCACCCGGCACCTCGCGCCGGACCCGCTTGACGACCAGCAGTTCGGGGCGGGAGGGGAAGCGGGCCAGGACGACGTCACCGGGACGCACCGCCGACGCGGACCGGACCCGGCGGGCCAGGAGCCGGTCGCCGTGGCGGACCGACGGCGACATGGACGGGCCGGTGACCCGGACGGTTGCCCAGACGCTGCCCAGCGGCGCGACGGGCGCGTGAGGCTCGTCTCCCGCCCTGTCGTCGCTGATCACCGCGAGTAGGGTCGCAGACGACCCGATTTCACGACATCCGGAGGTACATCCGTGCGTCTCACCCGCATGTTCTCCGCCGTCGAGGCCACCGCGCACTGCGACCTCCCCTGCGGCGTCTACGACCCGGCCCAGGCCCGCATCGAGGCGGAGTCCGTCAAGGCCATCCAGGAGAAGTACCAGGCCAACGAGGACCCGGTCTTCCGCACGCGCGCCATCCTGATCAAGGAGCAGCGCTCGGACCTGGTGAAGCACCACCTGTGGGTGCTCTGGACCGACTACTTCAAGCCGCCGCACTTCGAGAAGTACCCGCAGCTGCACGAGCTGTTCAACAAGGCCACCAAGCAGGCCGGCGCGGCCGGTGGCAAGGGCAGCATGGACCCGGCCGAGGGCCAGAAGCTGCTCGACTACATCGCCGAGATCGACAAGATCTTCTGGGAGACCAAGGCCGCCGCCTAGCCCCCACGCTGCACCCGCGCTGCCGGGTCGTCCTCGGACGGCCCGGCAGCGCCATGCTGTGCCCCCCCTGCCCACCCGCGGCGAGTCGCGCATCCGCCCGGGTCAACCGATGCGCGCCTCGGAGGATCGCGTGATCGACGTCGGCGCGCTGCTGCAGAGGGTCGAGGCCGCTCCGCCCATCGACGCTGTCGAGGTGGTGGCCGCCGAGCTGGGCCGCATGGTGGACGCCCACACGGTGACCCTGCTCATCGCCGATTTCAGCGGACGAGCCGTGGTCCGCCTCACGTCGTCCGACCTCGTCGAGGGAACCCGCCGCAAGGGCAGCGAGCAGGCCGAGACGGTGCCGCTCCCCGGGACGCACTACGAACGGGTCCTCCGGACCCAGCAGGCGGACGTCGAGCCGATCGGTGACGGCGCCCGGGTGGTCGTGCCGGTCACCGACCGCGGCGACGCGATCGGCCTGCTCGAGCTCGACCTGCCGCGGTACCCCTCCACGGACGAGGTGACCGACATCGGCAGCGCCGCCCACGCACTGGCCTACATCGTGATCGCCGCCCGCCGACACACCGACGTGTTCGAGTGGGGCCAGCGGTCCGCTCCCTTCGAGCTCGCCGCCGAGATCCAGCGCCGGCTGCTGCCGGCCTCCTACACGTGCGAGGCGGGCCAGTTCACCCTGGCCGGCTGGCTGGAGCCGGCCGCCTCCGTCGGGGGCGACACCTTCGACTACTCGCTGGACCGGGACACGTTGCTGGTGTCGATCACCGACGCGGTCGGCCACCAGGTCGCCGCCGCGCTCGTAGCCACCCTGCTCGTCGGGGCGCTGCGGAACGCGCGGCGCAGAGGGCTGGACCTCGCGGGGCAGGCCCGGTACGCCAACGACGCCCTCGCCGCGCACGCCGGCGCCGGGCAGTTCGTCACCGGCCAGCTCCTGCAGCTCGACCTGCGCACGGGAACAGCGCTGATCATCAACGCGGGGCACACCCTGCCGCTCCGGCTGCGGAACGGCCGGGTCGAGGAGGTGGGGCTGGTCGTCGAGCCGCCGTTCGGCGTCGTCCCCGGGAAGGACTTCCAGGTGCAGGCCTTCCCGCTGGAGGCCGGCGACCGGCTGATCTTCCTCACCGACGGCATGCTCGAGCGCAACGCCGCGAGCCTCGACGTGGCATCGGCCCTCGGCGACAGCGCCGACCTGCATCCCCGCGAGGTGGTCCACGAGCTGGGCGCGGCGGTCCTCCGGGCCACCGGGGGCGACCTGCGCGACGACGCCACGATGGTGTGCATCGACTGGTACGGCGGCCCGCGGCGTGATCGGGTCACGGAGTTCGGGGCGGATCCGGCGCGCGCGTCGGGCCCCGTCTGATCGGCTGGTCGGATCTCGCGGACGCGGGCCGGTACCGTTCGGCTCACCATGCGCATCGACCGGGCCGGGTGGCCATTCATCACCGGACCCCTGGCCCCCGCGGCCCTCGCCGCCGTCGCCGGCCGCAGCGCCGGTCGCCGCGGGCTGGGCCGTCTCGCCTGGCCGTTCCTGGCGCTGTCCGCCTACATGGCCCTGTTCTTCCGCGACCCCGACCGGCGCTGCGACACGGTGCCGCCGGACCCGGACGACGTCCTCTCCCCCGCCGACGGCGTGGTCATGGTCGCCGGCGAACCGCAGGAGGGCGTCGCCCCCGAGGGCGACTGGCAGCAGGTCAGCGTGTTCCTCTCCGTCGTCGACGTGCACGTCAACCGCTCGCCGTACCGCGGCGAGGTCGTGGAGAGCTCCTACCGCAAGGGCAGCTTCCTGGCCGCCTACCGCAAGGAGTCCGCGCACCGGAACGAGCGCAGCGAGCTGTGGTTGCGCGACGGTGACCGCACCGTCGTGTTCCGGCAGATCGTGGGCGTGCTCGCGCGGCGCATCGTCACCCGTACCGGGCCGGGTCAGCGGCTGGCCACGGGCGAGCGGATGGGCCTGATGAAGTTCGGCTCCCGGATGGACGTCTTCGTGCCACCGGAGTGCACGGTGACAGTGACGAAGGGGCAGCGGGTGCGGGGCGGCGAGACCGTCATCGCGCGCTGGCCCGCTGCGGGCTGAGGGAGCCGCATGCCACCGACACGCCGCACGGCCACCGTCGAGTTCGTCCGCGGATCCGTCCGCGGCACCCGCCGCCGGGCGCTCGCGACGCTGCCGAGCCTGTTCACGCTCGCCAACATGTTCTGCGGGTTCTTCGCGATCCTCGTCGCCATCCGCGGCGAGTACCGGCTGGCCGCCGTCCTCATCGGCCTGTCGATCGTCTTCGACATCACCGACGGCGCCGTCGCCCGGCTGGTCGGTGCGGTCACCCCGTTCGGGCTGCAGTTCGACTCGCTGGCCGACCTGGTGTCGTTCGGGCTCGCCCCGTCGCTGCTGGCCTTCACGCTCTTCTCGCAGGGGCGTGACGAGTGGGACCCGCTGGGCTGGGTCGCCTGCTTCGTGTGGCTGGCCTGCGCCGCCATCCGGCTGGCGCGCTTCAACACCACCGTCGACCCGACGGCCGACAAGCGGTACTTCACCGGCCTGCCGAGCCCGGGAGCGGCCGGCGTCGTCCTGGCGTCGGTGTTCGCCTTCGGCGACCACCTGGAGGGCCGTGACCGGCTCTGGGTGCTCCTGGTCGTCGTCGTCCCGGCTCTGCTGATGGTCAGCAACATCCGGTTCCGGTCGTTCCGGTCCCTGGTCAGCCCGAAGAGCGGCCGGCCGTACGGGATCATCGCCCTCGCCGTGGTCCTCGTCGTGGGCTTCGCGCTCGTGCCGACCGTCACCGGAGTCGTGCTGGCCTACGGCTACCTGCTGGCCCCGCTGCTGCTGCCGATCGTCTCCCCGCTGGCGAAGCTCGTGCCGGCGCGGCTCAAGGAGGTCCTGTCATGACCGTGCGCCCCATCCGCCCGGACGACGTCCCCGCGGTCGTCGGGCTCGTCCGCGAGCTCGCCGAATATGAGCGGGCCCTCGACGAGGTGCGGCTCACGGAGGAGCAGCTGACGCGGTACCTGTTCGGCGAGTCCCCGGCGGTGTTCGGTCACGTGGCCGAGGTCGAGGGGCAGGTGGTCGGCATGGCGCTGTGGTTCCTCAACTTCTCCACCTGGCGCGGCACCCACGGCATCTACCTCGAGGACCTGTACGTCTCCCCCGCCCACCGCGGCAGCGGGCTCGGCAAGGAGCTGTTGCGCACCCTCGCGGAGGTCTGCGTGGCGCGCGGGTACTCCCGGCTGGAGTGGTCGGTGCTGGACTGGAACACGCCCTCGATCGAGTTCTACAAGGCGGCCGGCGCCGTCCCGATGGACGAGTGGACGGTCTTCCGGCTCACCGACGACGCGCTGACCAGCTTCGCAGGCGGGCCGACCGAGCCCACGCGCTAGCGTTCGCGGCATGACGACCGAACGCGTCCCGCCGGAGTGCTGGCTCACCGACATGGACGGCGTCCTCGTCCACGAGGAGAAGGCGCTGCCGGGCGCCGCGGAGTTCCTCGAGCGGCTGGTGCAGAAGCAGCGCCGGTTCCTGGTGCTCACCAACAACTCCATCTTCACCCCCCGCGACCTGGCCGCGCGGCTGGCCCGCACCGGCCTGCACGTGCCGGAGGAGTCCATCTGGACCTCCGCGCTGGCGACGGCGGACTTCCTGACCACGCAGCTGCCCGGCGGCTCCGCCTACGTCATCGGCGAGGCGGGCCTGACGACCGCGCTGCACGAGGTCGGCTACGTCATGACCGACACCGACCCGGACTACGTCGTCCTGGGCGAGACGCGCACGTACTCGTTCGAGGCCATCACCCGGGCCATCCGGCTGGTCGGCCGCGGCGCCCGCTTCATCGCCACGAACCCCGACGTGACGGGGCCGTCGCCCGAGGGGCCGCTGCCCGCCACCGGGTCGGTCGCCGCGATGATCACCCGCGCCACGGGCGCGGAGCCCTACTTCGTCGGCAAGCCCAACCCGATGATGTTCCGCAGCGCCATGAACCGGATCGAGGCCCACTCGGAGTCGACGATCATGGTCGGCGACCGCATGGACACCGACGTCGTCGCGGGCATCGAGGCCGGCCTGGAGACCGTCCTCGTCCTGTCCGGGTCGACGGCGGCCGGCGACGTGGCGCGGTTCCCGTTCCGGCCGAGCCGGATCCTCGACTCGATCGCCGACGTCATCGACCTGATCTAGCGGCGGCGCTCCTCGTCGCGCTCGACGTAGGCGAGCCGGGCCTCGGGGGTGGCCAGCAGGTACAGCACCGCGGCGACGAGCAGCAGGATCGGCAGGCCGATCAACGGGCGCTGCGCCTCGAAAGCGGTCACGAACCCGGTGAGGCCGAAGAAGATCTGCGCCGCGATGACCGGACCACGCGCCCAGCCGGCGACCCGCGCCAGGGCGCGGGCCGCCACGGCGAGACCGACCGCGACGAGGGCGAGGATGACCACCTCGGCCAGCGCGCGGGCGTAGCTGTCCGGCGTGCTGGTCAGGGTCAGCCACAGCCAGATGGCGGCGCCGGCGCCCACGGCCGCGGCCTGGACGCCCACGAGGACCGCCGCCCAGCGCAGCGAGCCCGGGGCGTCCACGCGCGGCCGCTCGGCCCGCGGCGCCGTGGGGTCGGCGGCCGCACCGAACAACCGGTCCAGGGCGCGGCGGGGCGGCTGCGTCGGCTCGGTCACGACGGCGAGATTACGCGGGTGCGGCCACCATCCGGCCGTCCCGGTAAGGGCCGTCCTCCGGCGGAACCGTGCTCCCGCTGGTTAGCCTGACCTCCATGCGCGCGCTCGTGGTGGTCAATCCGGCGGCGACCAGCACCAGCTCCAAGATGCGCGACGTGCTGGTCGGCGCCCTCGCCAGCGAGCTGAAGCTCGACGTCGTCGAGACCTCCCACCGCGGGCACGGTCGTGAGCTCGGCGAGCAGGCGGCCGCCGAAGGCATGGACCTCGTGGTCTCGGTCGGCGGCGACGGCACGGTGAACGAGGTCGTCAACGGCCTGCTGTCCAACGGGCCCGGTCCGCACCTGCCGATGCTCGCCGTGGTCCCCGGCGGGTCGACGAACGTCTTCTCCCGGGCGCTGGGGCGTTCGCGCGACCCGGTGGAGGCGACGGCGGAGATCCTCGCGTCGCTCCGGGCGGGCCGCACCCGGCTGGTATCGCTCGGCACGGCGAGCGCGACCGGGACGAGCACGGCACTTGTGCGCGGCACGGCGCCCGACGCCGCCGAGGTGGTGGCCGCCGCCGACGCGGCCGCGCACGACGAGTGGACGACGCCCCGCTACTTCGTCTTCGCGGCCGGGCTGGGCTTCGACGCCGAGGTCATCGCCCGCGTCGAGGCCCGCCGGGCGGCCGGCCGGCGCTCCACCGGCCCGCTGTACGTGAAGGAGGCCACCGCGGCCTTCCTGCTCGGCCGCGAGCGGCGCCGTCCGGCGATGTCCCTGCACCTGCCGGGCGAGCCGGACCTCGACGGGTTGTTCCTCTGCCTGGTCTCCAACGTCAGCCCCTGGACGTACCTGGGCGCCCGCCCGGTGAACCCGTCACCGGAGGCCTCGTTCGACACCGGCCTCGATGTCTTCGCCATGGGCCGCATGGGCCCCCTGCGCATGCTGCACACCCTGCGCCAGACCCTGGCGCGCGAGCCCGACGCGCGCGGTCGTGGCGTGCACCGCCGGCACGACCTGGCGGAGCTGTCGCTGACGGCGTCGCGACCGCAGGGGTGGCAGGTCGACGGCGACCACCTGGGGACGGCGACGGGCCTGCGCGTCCGGCACGTGCCGGCCGCTCTCCGGGTCGTCGCCTGAGCCCGACGGCCGGGCCTCTCACGCACGTCCGGCGGGCGTTGTCAACGCTCCTCAGCGGCGTGTGGTTCCGTCGAGTGGCGGGCCTAGCACGCCCGTGGTGAGCTTGCTCACGAGGGGTCCCACGACGGCCTCGATCTGCTTGACAGGCGTCTTTCTCGTGAAAACATCGCGTGAAGAACGCAACTTGCCGGTAACAAAGCAAGTGAGTCGCTGAGCCAAAGCGCTGGGCAACCGGTGTCGGCCCTGAACCGCGGTCCGAGGCCGGCGACTGAAGTACCGACCGTAGACGACACCGAGGAGTACACCGCCATGGACTGGCGCCACCGCGCGCTCTGCCGGGACGAGGATCCGGAACTGTTCTTCCCCATCGGGACGACCGGTCCGGCCGTCGTGCAGATCGAGCAGGCCAAGGCCGTGTGCCGCCGCTGCCCCGTGGTGCAGTCGTGCCTGGACTGGGCCCTGCGCTCGGGTCAGGACTCCGGCGTCTGGGGTGGGCTCTCCGAGGACGAGCGACGCGCGCTCAAGCGCCGTCAGGCTCGCACCCGGGTGCACACCGCCTGAGCCGGAGCACCACCGGCACCCGGGGGATCTCCCCCGCGGCGCCCCGCACGACCGACAGAACGCCACCGAGGCCGGTCCGGGATCTCCCGGGCCGGCCTTCGTGCTGTGCTGTGCCCATCGCGATCCTCCGGATCGCACCGCGGCCACGTGCCGTCCCCCCGCGCCGCTGAGCCGTTGAGTCGTGCCTGCGCGGACCCCGCCGGGCCCACTCGGCCCGACGGCGCCGGTCACCTCCTGGCCCACTCGGCTCGACGCCGCCGGGCACCTCCTTGCTCGGCTCGGCTAGACGCCTCGGTCGCCTGCCCGCCTACCGCTTGGGCAGGCCGGCTCCGGGCAGGAGGAGCACTGCCTCCGTCCCTGGCTGGTCTGCCGGGGCGCCCATGCGCAGCGTGCCGCCCAGCTCGCTGGTGACCAGCGTTCGGACGATCTGCAGGCCCAGCCCGTCGCTGGCGGCCGGGTCGAAGTCCTCGGGCAGGCCGCGGCCGTTGTCGCGCACCCGCACCACCAGGTCGTCGCCGTCCCGCTCCGCGACCAGCTCGATGCTGCCCGGCTCCCCGTCGGGGAAGGCGTGCTCGGCCGCGTTGTGCAGCAGCTCGGTCACGGCGAGGACCAGCGGCGTCGCCGCGGCCGCCGGCAGCTCCCCGAACGAACCCGTCCGCCGGGTCCGTGCCGCCGGGCCCACCGACGTCAGGTCCCCGAGCATCGGCAGCACCTGGTCGAGGACGTCGTCGACGTCCACGACGTCCTCGCGGCTGCCGGCCAAGGTCTCGTGGACGACGGCGATCGACGCCACCCGCCGCACCGACTCCTCCAGCGCGGCCCGTGCCGCCGGCTCCGTCATGCGCCGGGCCTGGAGCCGCAGCAGGGCGGCGACCGTCTGCAGGTTGTTCTTCACCCGGTGGTGGATCTCCCGGATGGTGGCGTCCTTGGTCAGCAGCGCCCGGTCCCGGCGACGGACGTCGGTGACGTCGCGGACGAGGACCAGCGCACCCGCCTCGGCTCCGGGCGCCTGGAGCGGCAGCGCGCGCACCAGCATCGTGGCCGTGGGGCCCTCGACGTCCACGGGGTCGGGGAACCGCCCGGACACGGCGGCACTGATGCACGCCGCGGCGGCCTCGCCGGCGACCCGGTCGGCCGACGCCAGCCGGGTCAGCTCCGCGAGGTCTGCGCCGACGACGTCCCCCGGGACACCGATGCGCCGGTAGGCCGACAGCGCGTTCGGGCTGGCGTAGGTGGCCCGCCCGGCGGCGTCCAGGCGCACCAGGCCGTCGCCCACCCGCGGGCTCATCTCGGCGTCCTGCAGCTTCTGCGGCGGGAAGGTGCCCGCCGACACCATCAGGCACAGGTCCGCGGCGATGTCGAGGTAGGTCAGCTCCAGCGTCGACGGCGAGCGGGTGACCGCCAGGTTGGTGTCCTTGGCCAGGACCGCCACCACCACGCCGTCGTGGCGGACCGGGATGACCTCGCGACGCCGGGGAGCCGCCCCCGACCAGTCGGGCTCGCCCTCGGTGACCGGCCGGCCCTCCCGGTGCGCGGTCACGAACGGCTCGGCGATCTCCCCGGACACCTCGCTGCCGACCAGGTCCTCCGGCCGGCTCGTGGGCGCGGTGAGGGGCCGCACCTGCGCCACGCACCACCAGGTCCCGCTGGCCAGCGGGACCCACAGCGTGAGATCGGCGAAGGCGAGATCGGCGAGCAGCTGCCAGTCCGCGACCAGGCGGCGGGCGTGCTCGACCTGCGACGGGTGGGACGCCGACCCGCGGGTCAGCCGGTCCGAGAGGCTGCTCATGCGGCGCCTGTGGTGTCCATGGTGGTCCGAGCCTAGACACAGGACCCGCCTACCCCCCGCCGCTCGCAGGCTCGCGACGGGCCCCTGCAGGAGGGCCGCATACGCTGCGCAGGTGGTCCGCCCCGCTCCCGCTCTGTCCGTGCAGCCCGCCCGCCCCGACGAGTTCGAGCGCATCGCCGAGCTGACCGTCGGCGTCTACGTGGACGGCGGGCTGGCGTCCTCCGGGTACACCGCCGAGCTCGCCGACGTCACCGGCCGGTCGACGCGGTCGCAGCTGCTCGTCGTCCGGGACGAGGACGACCGGGTGGTCGGCAGCGTCGCGCTCGTCCTCAGCGGCGACTTCGGCGAGGTGACCGAGTCCGAGGACGAGGCGGCGTTCCGGATGCTCGTCGTCGACCCGCGGTGGCAGGGGCGCGGCATCGGCGAGCTGCTGGTGCGGACCTGCCTGGAGCTCGCCCGGGCAGCCGGGAAGCGGCGGATGGTGCTCTCGACCGGCCCGGCGATGACGGCGGCCCACCGCCTCTACGAACGGCTGGGCTTCCGGCGGCTGCCCGAGCGGGACTGGACTCCGGTCCCCGGCATCGACCTGATGGTCTACGCGCTCGACCTCTGACCCGGGCGGCCGAGCCGCTGGAACCAGGTCGGCACCGCCAGCATGCCGATGACCCCCGGCACGCCGCCCAGCGCCAGCGCCAGCCGCCGCGGGACGCTCCGCTCCGGCAGCAGCAGCCCGCCGCCGGCCACGGCTCCGCCGACGAGTACCGCACCTCCCGAACGGATCCCCAGCCTGACGACGTCGTCGGGCAGGACGCCGCGCCCGGCCCGGCTGGTGAGCACCAGCCAGGCGGCGAGGCCCTCGAAGGCGCCGCTCGCGATCGGCGCCTGCACGGCGAAGCGCACCCAGCCGAGCACGAGCGCCGGGCCCGCGGCGGTCAGCACGGCTGTCGCGGTGAGCCCCAGCAGACGGGTCCGCCGCCCCGGGCTGACCGCCAGGACGACCGGCACCATCAGCGCGGAGCCGACCGAGCCGACGACGTCGTTGGCCGATCCCAGGGACACGGGCAGGACGCGGCGTCGTCCCGCCTCGACCGCGAAGAACGCCGCGAGCAGGAGGTTGGCGGCGTGTCCCGACAGACCGGCCGCCCGGGCCCACGGCGCGGCGCGTCCGAGATCCACGGCACCTCCTCCGTCGGCGGCGTGCGCGCAGCCGACGTTCGCAGCGCCCCTGGCGGTGGTCCAGGGACGGAGGTCCCGCGAGGCTCAGGCGTCGGTGACGGTGGCGATCAGGTCGCCCTCCTGGAGCACCTCGCCCTCGACCACGTGCATCTCCTGCACGACGCCGGCGCGTTCGGTGAGGACGGGGATCTCCATCTTCATCGACTCGAGGATGACCAGGGTGTCGCCGGGCGCCACCGTCGCGCCGGGCTCCACGAGGACCTTCCAGACGCTGGAGACCATCTCCGCGTGGATCTCCTCGACCGCCACCGTGCCTCCTCGTGAGCGTGCACCGAACCCGGCGGTTGCATCCAAGCACGCCGCTCAGGCGCGGGGGACGCTGCTCCCGGCCGCCAGTCGCGCGATGACCGCGCAGACCTCGTCGCCGTCGTGGGGCACGCCGACGTCCGGGAGGGCCGACAGCACCCCCGAGACGGCCCCCGCAGCGGTTGCCGTGCCCGGCCCGCCGGCGCTGACCGTCGCCAGCAGGGCGTCGTACCACCCGTCCAGGCGGTCGCCCGGCTCGTAGCCGCTGACGGCCACGAGGTCGACGTCGTCCGCCGGCGGTCCCGAGTGGATCGGCAGCGTCCCGGTGATCCGCCCCGCCGTCCCCGGAGGGAGCGTCGAGCGCAGCTGCGCGGCCACCGCCGCACGCGGGCCGCGGCCGGCCGGCGCCGGCCCGGCCGCACCACCCGCGCTGCGGAGGGCGAGCTCCACGGCGTCCACCCCGTGGGCCCGCTCGAGGACCGCGATGTCGAGCGAGAAGCCTGCCGCCACCTCGGCCAGCGCGCCGTCCGGGGCGATGCCGACCGTCACCAGCCCCCGCCAGCCCACGTCGGCCAGCCGGCGCGCGGCCTGGGGCAGCTCCAGGGCGCCCCCAGCCCACCCGTCCGGCGTCCAGGAGACGCGGGCGATGCCGGCTGCCCGGTCACGGGCGACCGGCGTCGCGAACCGCAGGCCGTCGGCGGTGACCCAGGCCAGGAAGCCCCGTTCGCTCGCCGGTTCCACGCCGTCCCCGCCCAGGCGCTCGAGGACGTCGGCGTCGGGTCCGACCCACGTCAACCCGGCGTCCACCACCGCCGCGGCCAGGCGGGCGTTGCCGGCCAGCGCCGGGGGCACCGGCAGGACGGCGCGCACGCCGCTGCGCCGGGCCGCCTCGACGATGCGGTCGACCGCGAGGTAGGACTCGGAGGCGGGCGCCGGCCCCAGCAGCACCGCGTCGTCGGCGAGCCGCACGTGGCGCGCGGAACGCTCGGCCTCCGAGTGCACCGCCACGGCCTTCACGCCGAGCCGTGTGCACGCCGAGATCACGGCGCACGCGGCCGGCCCCCGTCCCGCCACCAGCACGCTCTCGATCGCCAGCTGTGCCACCACTGCCCCCTCAGCAACCCCCCGCCCGGCACGCAGCCGGAGCACCCCGTGAGAGGCTTGCAACGTCAGCTTGGCGGTTCCGGCGGCCCCGCGCACGATAGTGACCGGCGTCCCGGCCCGCGAGAACGAGGGGTCTGCAGCCCCACCGGCAGCGAGAGGAGGGCAGCGCGATGTCCAAGCGTGGACGCAAGCGTCGCTCCCGCAAGGGGAACAAGGCCAACCACGGCAAGCGGCCCAACGCCTGAGAGCACGAGAAGCGCCCCACCTCCGCGACTGCGGGAGTGGGGCGCTTCGTCGTTCGGGGGCCGGTTACTCGCCGGTGCGCTCGGCGGTGATCCGCTCGACGCTGACCTGCGTGCCGTCCTCCTCGAACGAGACGCTGGTGAGCTGGATCTTGATCCGCTCGCGGAGACCGGACGGCGGCGCGTCGCCACCGCAGCGGCGGCGGACCAGCGCCTTGAACTCCTGCTCGATGCCGAACTCGCGCAGGCACGGCGAGCAGTCCTCGAGGTGCTCGGCGATCTGCGCCCGGCGCGCGTCACCGGTCTCGTGGTCGAGGAACTCGAACACGTGGGAGAGCACGTCGTCGCACGAGGTGATGTCGATCGGCTCAGCCCCGCCATGGACGTCGTCGGTCATGACTGGCTCGCCTCCTCACCGGCTCCGGCGCGGACGAAGCCGCGCTCGCGGGCGTAATCGGCCAACAGCTTCTGCAGACCCCGGCGGCCGCGGTGCAGTCGCGACATCACCGTGCCTATCGGGGTGCCCATGATCTCCGCGATCTCCTTGTAGGCGAAGCCCTCGACGTCGGCGAGGTACACCGCCAGGCGGAAGTCCTCTGGCAGCTGCTGGAGGGCTTCCTTGATGTCGGAGTCCGGGAGGTGGTCCAGCGCCTCGATCTCGGCCGACCGCAGCCCGCTGGAGGTGTGCTCCTCCGCGGCATAGAGCTGCCAGTCCTGCACCTGCTCGGTGGGGTACTGCTGCGGCTGGCGCTGCTTCTTGCGGTAGCTGTTGATGTAGGTGTTGGTCAGGATCCGGTACAGCCACGCCTTGAGGTTCGTGCCCTCGGCGAACTGGTGGAAGGCCGAGTACGCCTTCACGAAGGTCTCCTGCACCAGGTCCTCGGCGTCGGCGGGGTTGCGGGTCATCCGCAGCGCCGCCGGGTAGAGCTGGTCGAGGAAGGGCAGCGCGTCCCGCTCGAAGCGGGCGTCCCGCTCGGCGCGGGTCTCGGCCACCCCGGCACGGCTGCCGTCGGCCCGGGCCTCGGGCGTCTCGACGGGAACCGTCACCTCGGGAGTCTGATCTGCGGTCTGCTCAGGCACCGACCGTCCTCTCTGGGGCCCCCGGATGCGGGGCGCCGCATCGGTCGATCCTAGCCGCGCGGCGTCGGGACGGCCCGGGGGCCGCCGGTGCGCGGCCCTCGGGCGGGCGCTGGAGACGGTGCTGCTCACGGTTCCTGCAACCGACGCCGGTGGGCACCGATTCCCGGTCGCGTCGGCCTCTCGCGAGACCCTCGCTACGCTGCGGCGCCGTGGCGGCGACCCCTGCGGTGCGAGTGCTCGAGAAGGCCCGGGTGGCGCACACCCTGCACCCCTACGACCCGGAGCACCCGGCCGACCAGGGGCACGGCGAGGCCGCCGTCGCCGCGCTCGGCGCCGATCCGCACCAGGTCTTCAAGACGCTGGTGGCCCGCGTCGACGGCACGCTGACCGTCGCGGTCGTCCCGGTCGCCGGCACCCTCGACCTCAAGGCGCTGGCCGCCGCGGTCGGCGGCCGGAAGGCGGCCATGGCCGAACCATCCGACGCCGAGCGGGCGACCGGCTACGTGCTCGGCGGCATCAGCCCGCTCGGGCAGAAGAAGGCGCTGCCCACGGTGGTCGACGAGTCCGCGCTCGGCTTCCCCACCGTCATGGTGAGCGCCGGCAAGCGCGGCCTGCAGCTGGAGCTGCCGCCCCAGGACCTGGTCGCCCTCACCCGTGCCCGCACCGCACCGATCGGCCGCTGACTCAGCCGTACGGGGTGAGCAGCTGGTCGACCGGCGCAAAGTCGTCGGTGAGCGTCTCGGCGTCCCCGATGAAGCGGTCCAGCTCCGCGCCCTCCGCCAGCTGCCAGTCCGGCTCGCGCTCGGTGAGCCGTCGCTCCAGGGCCTCCACGGGGATGGGTGAGCGCGAGGCCACGGCGACGACGTTCCCGCCGTCCTCCCCCGCCAGGATCGGCGCACGGGCGAGCAGCGCCACGTGCGGGAACACCGCCCGGAGCGTCGCGAGCTCCGCGCGGACGAACGCCAGCGGCGGGTGGTCGATGAGGTTGATGGCGTAGACGCCGTCGTCGGTCAGCGCCCGGTCGACCAGCTCGACTGCCTCGCGGGTGGTCAGCTGCCACGGCACCGACAAGCCGCCGAAGGCGTCGCCGACGACGAGGTCGCGCGAGCCCGCGCGCTCCTCCGCGAGGCCGACTCGGCCGTCGGTGACGCGGACCTGCATCCGGTCGGAGGTCTCCAGCTCCAGCTGCTCGCGGTCGATGGCGACGACCCCGGGGTCGACCTCCAGCACCAGGCTCTCGGTGCCGGGCCGGACCTCCTCCAGGTAGCGCGGCAGGGTCAGCCCTCCCCCGCCGACGTGCAGCGCCGAGAGCGGGTCGCCCTCGTCGCGCAGCACGTCGGTGACCGACGCGATGGCCCGGACGTAGGAGAACTCCAGGTACGTCGGGTCCTCGAGGTCCACGTAGGAGTGCCGCGCCGTGTCGAGGAACAGCACCCGCCCGGACTCGCGCTCGGGATCGGCCTCCACCCGCGCGCAGTGGTAGCCGGTCTCCGTCTCGCAGGGGCTGGGCGCGATCGCGGCGAGACCGCCGCCGGCCACGGCCAGGACGAGCAGCGCGACGGGGACCGACCCCGCGCCGCCCCCTGCCCGGCGCCGGAGGAACACCGCCACCGCAAGCCCGACCAGGACGGTGACCACGCCGGTCGCGACCATGATCACGCTGCTGGGCAGGATCGCGATGAGCACGAAACCGGTGACGAAGGTGGCCGCGATGCCGCCGAGCGTGCCGATGCCCGAGAGCCGGCCCACCACCGCGCCGGTCTCGTCGAGGCTGGCCAGCTGCAGCTTCACCACCATCGGCGGCACCGCCGACAGCAACGCCGCCGGGACGACGACCGCCACCGCCGCGAGCAGCAGGACCGCTCCGGCGTCCGGTCCGCTGAGCAGCGAGCCGGTGAACCGCACGAGCGGCAGGACGGCGATCACCAGCGCGCCGCCGGCCACCATCAGCGGGGCGATCAACCGGCGCGGGTCGGTGCGGTCGGCGACGATGCCGCCGCTCCAGGCCCCGAGGGCGATGGCCGCCAGCGCGTAGCCGATGACGGCGGTGCTGGTCTGCAGCGTGACGCCGACGTACGGGGCGATCAGCCGCAGCCCGACGATCTCCAACACCAGGACGGCACCGGAGCTGAGGAAGGTGACGACGGCCGCGACCCAGCCGGGCAGCGCACCGGAGGGCACCGGACCGGTCGGCGCGGCCTGGTCCGCGGGCGCGGCCACCGTCAGAACAGCGCGGGCTGGTCAGCAGGGGGGCTGACCGACTCCGCACGGGCCAGGAGGTCGCGCCCGTTGTTCGCCACGTTGTTCACCGCGGTGCTCACCGGCCGCAGCTCCAACGCCTCGACCACCTCGATCGGCGTCGGCTCCGTCAGCTCGCCGACGTCCTCCCGGGCCGGATCCAGCCACGAGCCCCAGCGGTCCGGCGGGAGGACGAGCGGCATCCGCTCGTGGATCTCGGTGAGCTCGCCGACGGCCGGCGCGGTGACGATCGTGCAGGTGTAGAGGCGGTCCTCACCGCGCCCCCAGACCTCGTACAACCCGGCGAAGGCGAGCACCGAACCGTCCTGCGGCGTGATGAAGTACGGCTGCTTGGTGGGCGAGTCCAGCCGCTTGGCCCACTCGTACCAGCCGTCGGCCGGCACGAGGCAGCGCCGCGAGGCGGCCGCCTTGCGGAAGGCCGGCTTCTCCGTGAGCGACTCCACGCGGGCGTTGAGCAGCCGGTTGCCGACGGAGGCGTCCTTGGCCCACGACGGGACCAGACCCCAGCGCACCGACCGCAGCTCGCGGTGGCCGGCGCCCGTCGGCGCCCCCTCGGCGTCCCGCTCCTTCTTGTGCCGGACGACGTACACGTCCTTGGTCGGCGCGACGTTGTAGTCGGCCGGCAGCGGCTTCTGGCCCTCGGCGCGGACCGCCTCGAACTCGACGACGAGGTCGTCGGGGCTGCGGCTGGCCGCGTAGCGACCGCACATCGGCGCTTCCTCCCTGCTCGGGCTGTCCTCCCCGAAGCCTAGGTGCGGCCTGCGACAACCCGCCGTGCGTGCGTGCCGGGGCGAGGGGTAGACCTCGTACCGGACGACGTTCCCCAGAGACGAGGACCACGCGCGTGACCGCCACCCAGAACCCCCCGACCGAGCACCCGAAGACCGCCGGCCCCACCGGGGAGCGGCGCTACGCGACGGTGAACCCGTTCACCGGCGAGACGGAGCAGGAGTTCGACTTCACGCCCACCGAGGCGATCGACGGGATCGTCGGGCGGGCGCACGCGGCCTTCCAGGAGTGGCGCACGCGGTCGGTGGAGGACAGGGCGGCCGTCGTGCGCCGCGCCGCCGACCTGATGGACGAGCGGCGGGACGAGCTGGCCGCGCTCGCCACGAAGGAGATGGGCAAGCGCGTCGAGGAAGCCGCCGGCGAGCTGTTCCTGTGCTCGATGATCCTCAAGTACTACGCCGACAACGGCCCGGCGTTCCTGCAGCCCACGCCGATCCAGCCGCTGCTGGGCAAGGGCGAGGCCGTCGTCGAGACGCAGCCGGTGGGTGCGCTGCTGGCGATCGAACCGTGGAACTACCCCTATTACCAGGTGGTCCGCGTGGCCGGCCCGAACCTGGTGCTCGGGAACACGGTGATCCTCAAGCACGCCGAGATCGTGCCGCAGTGCGCGCAGGCGATCGAGCGGCTGTTCACCGACGCCGGCGCCCCCGAGGGCGTCTTCACCAACACGTTCCTGCGGATCGCCGACATCGAGCAGGTGATCGCCGACCCGCGCATCGCGGGCGTGACGCTCACCGGCAGCGAGCGCGCGGGTAGCGCGGTCGGCGCCCTCGCCGGCAAGCACCTGAAGAAGTCGGTGCTGGAGCTCGGCGGCAGCGACCCGTTCATCGTCCTGGACGCCGACGACCTCGGCGCCACGGTCAAGGCGGCCACGACGGGCCGGATGCAGAACACCGGCCAGGCGTGCATCGCCGCGAAGCGGATCATCGTGACCGAGGACGTCTACGAGCCCGTCGTCGCCGGGCTCCAGCAGGCCTGGGCCACCTTCTCCCCCGGCGACCCGTCCGACCCGTCGACGACGCTCGCGCCGCTGTCGTCGGAGCAGGCGGCCAAGGACCTGCACGCGCAGATCCAGGACGCCGTCGAGAAGGGTGCCACCGTGCTGGCCGGTGGCGGCCGCCCCGACCTGCCGGGCGCCTTCGTCGAGCCGACCCTGCTGGCCGACGTCACCCCCGACATGCGGGCCTACCACGAGGAGCTGTTCGGCCCCGCCGCCGTCGTCTACAAGGTCAAGGACGAGGACGAGGCGATCGCCCTGGCCAACGACTCCGTGTACGGCCTGGGCGCCACCGTCATGAGCGGCGACCTCGACCGGGCGCGGGCGGTGGCCGAGCGCATCGAGGCCGGCATGGTCTGGATCAACCAGCCCACCGGCTCCTCCCCCGAGCTCCCCTTCGGCGGGATCAAGCGGTCCGGGTACGGCCGCGAGCTGTCCGAACTGGCGATGTTCGAGTTCGCCAACCGGCGGCTGCTGCGCACGGTGCCGGCCAAGAAGGCCGAGAAGCCGCAGGCCGGCTGAGGCGGGGCCGCGCGGTGCGACGCCGCCGACGGGGCAGGATGTAGGCATGACCCCGGTCTGGACGACGCCGCACCGCACGGCACCCGTCGACGCCGTCGTCAGCCTGCCCGGGTCCAAGTCGATCACCGCGCGGGCCCTGATCCTGGCGGCGATCGCCGACGGGCCCAGCCGCCTCGTGCGGCCGCTGCGCGCCCGCGACACGGATCTGATGGCGGCCGGGCTGCGGTCCCTCGGGGCAGTCGTCGAGGACGACGACGGCGACTGGGTGGTCACCCCGGGACCGCTGCGCGGTCCCGCCGACGTGGACGCCGGCCTGTCCGGCACCGTGCTGCGCTTCCTGCCCCCCGTCGCCGCCCTGGCCACCGGACCGGTCCGGCTGGACGGCGACCCGCGGCTGCGCGACCGCCCCAACGCCGGCCTCCTCGGCGCACTCCGCGATCTCGGCGTCGAGGTTGACGACGGCGGGCGCGGCAAGGCGCCCTTCACCGTGCACGGCGCCGGCCGGGTGCGCGGTGGCGCGGTGACCGTGGACGCGAGCGAGTCCTCGCAGATCGTCTCGGGTCTGCTGATGGCCGCCGCCCGCTTCGACGAGGGGCTCGAGCTCTCCCTCACCGGCGGGGTGCCGTCGATGCCGCACGTCGAGATGACCGTGACGACGCTGCGGGCCCACGGCGTCGAGGTGGCCGCGACGGAGCGGGGATGGCGGGTCTCGCCCGGTCCGATCGCCGCGCGGGACGTCGTCGTCGAACCGGACCTCTCCAACGCGGCTCCCTTCCTCGCCGCCGCGCTGGTGACCGGCGGTCGGGTGACCGTGCGCGACTGGCCGGAGGTCACCACCCAGCCCGGCGCCCAGCTCGACCGGCTGCTCACCGAGATGGGGGCGGACGTGCAGCGGACCCCCGGCGGGCTCCAGGTCACCGGCACGGGCACGATCCGGCCGCTGGTCGCCGATCTGGGCGAGGTCGGGGAGCTGACCCCGGTCCTCGCCGCGCTCTGCGCCCTGGCCGACGGGCCCTCGCGGCTGACCGGTATCGGGCACCTCCGCGGCCACGAGACCGACCGGCTGCAGGCGCTCGACGAGGTGCTGACGGCGGTCGGCGCGCGGGTGGAGCAGCTGCCCGACGGTCTGGTGATCGAGCCCGGCCCGCGGCGGCCCGCACTGCTGGACTCCTACGCCGACCACCGGATGGTCCACGCGGCGGCCGTCCTCGGGCTCGCCATCGAGGGCGTGCGCGCCGGCGACCCGGGCGCCGTCTCCAAGACGCTGCCCGACTTCGTCGACCGCTGGGGCGGGCTGCTGGGCGAGCCCGCGGGAGTGGTCTCCTGAGGCGCGCGAAGGCGACGGGCGAGCGAGCATCGCAGGGAGCGCCAGCGACCGAGGAGCGGAACGAGCCCGGAGCCGAGCCATGAGCCGGAGGCACGACAGCCGCTCGGACGAGGACGACATCCGGGTCCGGCCCAATCGTCGTGGCTCCCGTCCCCGCACCCGGCAGCGGCCGGCCCACGACGACGCCGTCCCCGGGCTGGTGGTGGCGGTGGACCGGGGGCGCATGACCGTGCGCGTGGACGGCCCGGCCGGCGAGCCGGTGGACGTCACCTCGATGCGGGCCCGTGAGCTCGGCAGGCACGGGGTGGTGGTCGGCGACCGGGTGCGCCTCGTCGGCGACACCAGCGGCCGCCCCGACACCCTCGCCCGCATCGTGACGATCGAGGAGCGGACGACCTCGCTGCGCCGGACGGCGGACGACACCGACCCCACCGAACGCGTCGTCGTGGCCAACGCCGACCTGCTGGTCATCGTCACCGCGGTCACCGACCCGGACCCGGCGCTGGGCTTCCTCGACAGGTGCCTCGTCGCCGCCTACGCCGGCGGCCTCGAGCCCCTGCTCTGCCTGACCAAGACCGACCTGGGCAGCCCCCAGCCGCTGCTGGACCGCTACGCGGGGCTGGGCCTCGACGCGGTCGCCCTCTCCCGCGAGGCACCGCTGGAGCCGCTGCTGGACCGGCTGTTCGACCGGATGAGCGTCTTCGTCGGCCAGTCCGGCGTGGGCAAGTCGACGCTGGTGAACCGGCTCGTCCCCGACGCGTTCCGGGCGACCGGTGACGTCAGCAAGATCGGCAAGGGCCGGCACACGTCGTCGTCGGCCGTGCTCTTCGACCTGCCCGGCGGCGGCACCGTGATCGACACCCCGGGGATCCGCTCGTTCGGGCTGGCCCACGTCACCGCCGACGACGTCCTGGCCGCGTTCGAGGACATCGCCGAGGCGGCCACCGAGTGCCCGCCCGGCTGCGGGCACACCGCCGACGACCCCGACTGCGCCCTCGACGCGTGGGCGGCCGCGGGCCCCCCGGTGAGGCAGCAGCAGCTGGCCGCGCTCCGGGTGCTGCTCGGGGCGGTCGGTCAGGTCGGCCCCGGCTACTGAGCCGGCCCGCCACCGTGGGGGGGGGGGGGGGGGGGGGGGGGGGGGGGGGGGGGGGGGGGGGGGGGGGGGGGGGGGGGGGGGGGGGGGGGGGGGGGGGGGGGGGGGGGGGGGGGGGGGG